>JAYSLK010000794.1:0-1504 GCA_043725585.1 Actinomycetota bacterium | reverse complement strand
GGCTGCTCAAGAACCGGGTGATCATGCTCGGCACCGATGTGAACGACGAGATCGCGAACTCGCTGTGCGCGCAACTGCTGTACCTCGAAGGCGAGGATGCGACCGCCGACATCTGGCTGTACATCAACAGCCCCGGCGGCTCGGTGTACGCAGGAATGGCCATCTACGACACGATGCAGTTCGTCAGTTGCGACGTGGCAACGGTCTGCATGGGCATGGCCGCCAGCATGGGCCAGTTCCTGCTGACGGCCGGCGCCGCCGGCAAGCGCTTCACCCTGCCGAACGCACGGGTGATGATGCACCAGCCATTGGCAGGCCTGCGCGGTCAGGCCGCCGACATCGCCATCCAGGCCGAGCAGCTCGTGTACACCAAGCGCCGCATGGCCGAGCTCACCGCCCATCACACGGGTCAGTCGGTCGAAAAGATCCAGGCCGACGCCGAACGCGACCGGTGGTTCACCGCCGAAGAGGCGAAGACCTACGGCCTGGTCGACTCGGTGATCGTCAAGCGCGGCGAGATGCGCTGACGCCAGGTCGGCGTCAGCCGCCCAGCGTGCTCGGTGGTACGAGCGGCACCACCGTGGTAGCGGTGACCGGATTGGTCGGCGTCGGCGGCGTGCCGATCGAGATGTTGCACTGATCCTGCGTGTACAGCTGCAGGCTCGCGTAGGCAGGCGCTCCGGCGAGGGCTGCCTGATTGGCGATCTCCGACGAGGCCTGATCTCCTGCGATCACGGTGGCCGCGGTCTCGAGCACCGTGATCACCTTCTGCCATTCGGGCTCCACACGCGCAGGTGCGACCTCGGCGATCGAGCGGTACCGATCGATCGTCGACTCGATGTCCGGGCCACTTGCGATCGTCGGGTTCATCAATGCGGCGAGATGTGCATTCACCTCGTCGCAGTACGCACCGATCGTGCGCCCCGGGCTGTCGCTGCATCCTGCGCCAACCCCCACGGCGACGACAGCGCCGAGCAACAGCCAGGGCACCGGCCGAGATGCCGAGCGCGCGCGTCCACGGCGTTTCGAGGGTCTCATGACGGCATTCTCGCAGCCGGCGGTGGCGGCGGCAGTGCAGGGATCTCCGTCGCGCCAGTCGGTGTGAACCGGGCGTCGGTCAGAACCGGCCGTCGGTGCGCTTCTTCGGCGGCGCCTTGAACGGTGCCTCGAGCAGCACGTCGAACTGGGCGTCGTCGGGCTGCTTGGGCTCGTTGAGCCGCTGCAGGTAGGTCTTCAGTGCGGTGCGGGCCGGCGGCACGTGGTCGCCCTTCGTCCCGACCGAACGGGCGAGCGCGTCCTTCGCCTTGGCGACGCGCTCCTTGCGGGTGGCCTTCTCGGCGTCGGAGATGACGCGCTTGGCCTTCTCCGGCGCGGTCGTCGACTTGGAGCGAGCGGCTTCGATTTCTTGCTGAGTGGTGAGTTTGGCGCGGAGAGCCATCAACGTTCCTTCGTCTCGAGGTCACTCGGAAGCTACACGCACATCGGCCACAACCGGCCCCAGCCC
>JAYSLK010000793.1:0-1774 GCA_043725585.1 Actinomycetota bacterium | reverse complement strand
GCAGCATCTTCACCACCGACGTACGCGACGCCGAACGGTTCATGGCGGCCGATGGGAGCGACTGCGGCATCGCCAACGTGAACATCGGCCCGAGCGGCGCCGAGATCGGCGGTGCGTTTGGCGGCGAGAAGACGACCGGCGGTGGACGCGAGAGCGGGAGCGACTCGTGGAAGGCCTACATGCGCCGAGCCACCAACACGATCAACTACTCCAACGAGTTGCCACTCGCGCAAGGGGTCACGTTCGGCTGATCCCGGTGCACGCCCATGACGCCCGTGACGCCAAAGACGCGCCCACTCACGATCGCCGACCTGCTCAGTGATACGGTCCGCGGCAGCAGACCGAGACCACAGGAGGTCGTCATGTCCATGACCGAAGTACCCGCCCACCTCAGAGGGAACGGCCGCCCGACTCAGGACGAAGTCACGCTGACCGAGTTGCGCGTGACCGGCACGATCCCGACCGATCTCGACGGCCGATACCTCCGCAACGGAGCCAACCCCTTCACCGGCATGAGCGATCACCCGTTCTTCGGCGACGGCATGATCCACGGCGTGCGCCTGCGTGACGGCAAGGCGGAGTGGTACCGCAATCGCTACGTGCAGACACCGTTCATCGCCAACCCCCAGCTCGACATCCTCGATCTGAACGTCGCTCTCGACATGGCGGCCTCGAAGGCCAACACGCACGTCATCGGCCACGCCGGCAAGATCCTCGCCCTCGAAGAGGGACACTTCCCGTACGTCCTCGACGGCGGGCTCGAGACGGTCGGCCCGACGAACTTCGACGGCAAGCTCACCGGATCGTTCACGGCGCACCCGAAGATCTGCCCGGTCACCGGCGAGCTGCTCGCGTTCGGGTACTCGGCCTTGCCGCCCTACCTCACCTACCTCCGAGTGTCGGCCGACGGCCAACTCGTGCAGCGCGAGGAGATCACCGTCGGGGGACCGACGATGATGCACGACTTCAACATCACGCAGAACCACATCATCTTCATGGACCTGCCGGCGGTGTTCGACATGGATCTGGCCCTCAAGGGCGAGATGCCGATCCGGTGGGACGACGACTACCCGGCCCGCCTCGGCGTCATGCCCCGCAACGGCAACGACGCTTCGGTGGTCTGGTACGACATCAACCCCTGCTACGTCTTCCATCCGCTGAACGCGTACGAAGACGGCGACAAGATCGTGATCGATGTCGCCCGGATGAGCCACGTGTGGCGCAACGGCGGGATGGACTTCCCCAGCCCGATGCTGCACCGCTGGGTCATCGACACCGCGACCGGCACGGTGTCGGAGACGCAGATCGACGACCACCCGGCGGACTTCCCCCGCGTGCCCGATGCCCGCATCGGTCTGCCGCACCGGTATGGCTATCTGATGGGGTTCGACGTCGGCATGAGCCTCGAGAACTCGATCAACTCGTCGGGCACCCTGCTGAAGTACGACCAGCAGACGGGCGCCCGTTCGTCGATCGACGTCGGCCTCGGCCGCCAACCGGGCGAGGCGGTCTTCGTGCCGGCCGACGGGGGAACCGCCGAAGACGACGGCTACCTGATCACCTACGTCTACGACGCCCACGTCGACCAGAGCGAGTGCGTCATCTACGACGCCGCGACGATGAGCGACGAGCCCGTCGCGACCATCCATCTGCCCCGTGTCCCGTTCGGGTTCCACGGCAGCTGGGTGAACGCCAGAGTTGCCGACTGACCTGACAGGCCAGACCGAACGAGACGTCGACTGACCCCGCCCCCCACCGTCACTCGACCACAACC
>JAYSLK010000792.1:0-4083 GCA_043725585.1 Actinomycetota bacterium | reverse complement strand
TCCTTGCCGTGATCGGCATCATCTACGGCTCGCTCGGCTGCTTGGCGCAGACCGACATGAAGCGTCTGATCGCGTTCAGCTCGGTCGCCCACATGGGTTTCGTGATGCTCGGCATCTCCACCCTCACCGCCACCGGCATCAACGCCGCGCTGTTCGGCATGGTCGCCCACGGCCTCATCACCGGCATGTTGTTCTTCTGCGCCGGCAGCATCAAGGAGCGCTACCACACGCTCGAGATCAAGCGGCTCAGCGGCTTGTTGATCCAGATGCCCAAGCTCGGCTGGATCCTCGGCTTCTGTGCGATGGCGTCGCTCGGTCTGCCCGGCCTGGCCGGGTTCTGGGGCGAGTTCCCGGCCATCCTGGCGGCCTACCAGCCCGCACCGCAGCTCAGCGAGGAGCTGTTCCGGGTGCTGATGGTGATCGCTGCCGTGGGCACGGTGCTCGCCGCGGCCTACCTGCTGTGGCTGTACCAGCGCACTGCGTTCGGCGAGCCGAACCCCGAGTTCTCGAACCACGGCCACGCCCATGCTGTGGGTGCGGCCGCGAATGAGGAGCATCACGACGACATCCACGACGTGAACGTGTTCGAGTGGATCGCCTGGACCCCGCTGCTGCTCGCGATCGTCGTGCTCGGCGTCTACCCGCAACTGATGTTCAAGGTCATGGACCCTGCCGTCACCCAGCTCGTGGAAGTCTTCAACAAGTGATCGCGTCCCTCGTCGCCGCTGCCGGGGACTTCACGGCTCCGAACGTCGACTACCACGCGCTCGCGCCCGAGATCGTGCTCGCCGCCGGCATCTGCTTGGTGCTGATCGTCGACCTGTTCGTCGACGAGCGACAGCGGTGGATCACATCCACACTGGCAGGGTTCGCGTTGCTGGGCGCGCTGGTTCCGGTGGTCACGCTCGCCGTCATCGGCGGCGATGTGCGCAACGCGCTCGGAGGCGAACTGCTCGATGGCCGCTACGTGGTCGACGAGTACGCCCTCATCCTGAAGGCGTTGTTCCTCATCGCCGGATACGTCGTCGTGCTGATGAGCTCGGACGAGATCGAGAGCGGCAAGTACCACCAGGGTGAGTACTACGTGCTGTTGCTGAGCAGCGTGCTCGGCATGGTGATGATGGCGTCGTCGCGCGACCTGATCAGCATCTTCGTCGCCCTCGAGTTCCTGTCGATCCCGGCGTACATGCTCGCGGCGTGGAACAAGCGCAACGCCAAGGGCAACGAGGCGGGCATGAAGTACTACCTGCTCGGTGTGTTCGCCTCGGCGATCCTGCTGTACGGCATGAGCCTGCTGTACGGAGTGACCGGCACCACCCTGCTCAGCGACATCGGGCCAGCGATCACCGCGAACGGTCAGTTCAGTGGCGTCGAGGCGCTCGCCGTGGTGTTCGTCGTGGTCGGGTTCGCATTCAAGGTGAGCGCCGTGCCGTTCCACCAGTGGGCCCCCGACGTGTACGAGGGAGCGCCAACACCCATCACCGCGTTCTTGAGCGTCGCGTCGAAGGCGGCCGGGTTCGTGGCGCTCACCACGATGGTGTTCCTCGCCTTCCCGCTCGCTTCGGACGTGTATCAGCCGTTCATGTGGGTGCTCGCGGTGACCTCGATGACCGTCGGCAACCTGCTCGCGTTGCGCCAGACCAACATCGTGCGCATGCTCGCGTACTCGAGCATCAGCCAAGGCGGCTTCATCTTGATGCCGCTCACCGTGGCCGGCGAGAAGGGGGTGGGCGAGTCGGTGTTGAAGGCGGTCGTCGTGTACCTGGTGGTGTACGCCGTGACCAACCTGGGCGCGTTCGCCGTTGTCATCGCCGTGGCGAAGAAGACCCGTAGTGGCGAGATCTCCAGCTTCGGCGGGCTGTTCTCCTACGCCCCAGCGCTCGGCGTGTTGATGACGGTGTTCCTGGCGTCCCTGGCGGGCATCCCGCCGCTGGGTGGCTGGTTCGCCAAGTTCGGCGCCTTCAAGGCGGTCCTCGACGCCGACACCAACTGGGGGTACTCAATCGCGGTCATCGCGGCGTTGAACACCGTGATCGCCGCTGCGTACTACGTCACCGTGATGCGCGAGATCTGGATGAAGCCGGTGCCTGATGGTGATGTGACGCCCGTCCGTACCCCGTCGTCCATCCAGGCCGCACTCGTGATCACCTGTGGCGCAACGGTCGTGCTCGGCGTGCTGCCCGACCTGGTTGCGCGCTTTGGCGACCTGACCGACCTCACCGGTGCCATCGGTCGCTGACATCCCGCCCGGCGTGCGTGCCGTCGCAGACATCCGCCGAGCGATCGACGATGCGGGCGGGGCTCTGCGATTCGACGACTACGTCGCGCGTGCGCTGTACGGCCCCCACGGCTTCTACACCGGCGATGGTCGCGCCGGGCGCCGCGGGGACTTCATCACTTCGCCCGAGGTGGGCCCGCTGTTCGGCACGGTGATCGCCAGCTGGATCGAGGCCGAGTTCGATCGGCTCGGCCGTCCTGCCGAGTTCGAGGTCGTCGAGTTCGGAGCGGGCCCCGGCACGCTGGCTCGGTCGATCCTCGCCGAGTGGCGCAGTTCAGGCGTCGCCGGCCACCCGTACACCACGGTCGAGCCGAGCGCCCTTCAGCGGGCCGCTCACCCCGACGGTGTCACCGCCATCGCCGACCTCGCGTACCTGGGTGGTCGGCCGATCACCGGCGTGATGATCGCCAATGAACTGCTCGACAACCTTCCGTTTCGGTTGCTCGTGTGGGACGGTGCCTGGCGTGAGGCGTTCGTCACCGCTCCGCCTGGCGAACCACACCGCCTCCAGGAGGTGCTCCTCCCACTCGATCCCCTCGCCGAACGACACGACTGGCTGCCGTCCGTCGGCCCCCGTGGCGCGCGCGTGCCGTGGCAGCAGATCGCCCATGACTGGGTGCGCGACACGACCTCGTCGCTCGCTCGCGGGCGGCTGGTGTGCTTCGACTACGTGACCGCGCGAACGTCGGAGCTGTCGGCGATGCCCTGGCGAGACTGGCTGCGCACCTATCGAGCCCACGAACGTGGCGGCCACTACCTCAACGCGGTGGGCGAACAGGACATCACTGCGCAGGTGGCTCTCGATCAGTTGCCCGAACCCGAAGCAGTGCGAAGCCAAGCACAGTTCCTTCAACGCTGGGGGATCTCGACGCTCGTGGACGAGGGTCGTTCTGCGTGGGAGGCCGCTGCCGCAGCGCCGACCGTTGCCGCGATGAAGATGCGCAGCCGCATCACGGAGGCAGAGGCGCTGCTCGATGTGGGTGGGCTCGGGGGATTCCTCGCGCTCGAGTGGAGCCGTTGACCCCTGCGACGCAGAAGCGGGCCATCAGCCCGGCCGACATCACACCCGGTCGATCCCCCGGCATCCCCCATCATGACCATGTGGATCACCACCGACCACCTCTGTGACCGACTGGCGCGATCACTGGTTGCACACACGGTCGGGGCCATGGCAGGAGCATCGGGGTCGACCCATCGTTCCAGGGGTAGGACCCTTGGACTCGTCGAGCGAGGCGTGATCCTCATCGTTTGGGTGGTCGTGGTCGGCGGTGCCGGGTTCTCGCCGCCGGTGGCGAACGCAGCGACGACCGAACCGAGCGCACCCTCGCCGACCGAACCGAGCGCACCCTCGGCGACCGACCCGAGCGCACCCTCGACGGTGGTGCGAGACGATCCTGCGCCACAGGACGCGACCGGTCCGGGCGATCCGCTGTTCACGGCATCGGTCACCGGTGATGTTGCCACCGGGTCACCGCCGATCGTGCCGCAGCTGGCAAGCCAGAGCGCGGGACGGGCTCCGCCGACCGGGTTGACTTCTCGATCATTCGCGGCATCGCAGCTTCCCGTCACCGGCGGCACACCACGGTGGCTGGCAATCGGCGCGCTCGCGATCGTGGCCGCAGGGTGGTTGATGAGCTTCACCGCTCGTCGTCGACCGGCGTGAGCACGCCACCGGCTGCGGTCGCTCGGTGGTGAAGCTCGAACTGCAGGGAGTAGCGTCGCTCTCCTGTGGGATCTGATCAAACGGCAGGACCCGAGTCGGTCACCCTGGCGAAGGAGCTCGAAGAGCAGCACCTCGCCGAGAG
>JAYSLK010000791.1:0-7187 GCA_043725585.1 Actinomycetota bacterium | reverse complement strand
GACCTGCTCGAGGACGTGCACGAAGCCCCATGGGTGGAACAAGAACGCGAGCTCTACCGCGACCGTGTGGCCAGGTTGCATCTCATCATCGCAGCCGACTTTCTGGTGCAGGGCGACCCGGCGGGTGCCGCCAGGCACGGGGAAGAGGTGCTGGTCTCGCGGCCGTACTCGGAGGAAGCGTTCCAGGTGATCATGTTGGCCGAGCACGCGCTCGGCCACAGCGAGGCTGCGCGGCGGGCATTCGAACGCTGCCGCCGGCTGCTCGGTGACGAGCTCGGCTTGGACTGCACGACCGACACCGAAGAGCTGGGCGCGGCCATCGATTCAGGAGCCCCGGCTGCTGCGCTGATCGCGGCGCGGTGGCCGGTGTCGACACCTCGGGCGGCGACGACCGGGCGCCGTGGCGACCGACGCGATCCCAGCCGCACGCTTCCGTTCGTGGGCCGGCGCGACGAACTGGCGCGGGCGCGCGAGCTCTGCGACATCGCCGCCAACGGGTCGTTCCAGATGGTCGTCGTGCGCGGACGACCTGGCATGGGGCGCAGCGCGTTCCTCAACGAGCTCGAGCCCGCCCTGGTCGGCACCGGCACCTCTCGTGTCGGGCGGGCCGCCTACACCCCGGTCGAACAGGAGCGGCCCGGAGTGCCGCTGGCGTCGGCGATCGTGCGGGCGCTCACCGGAACCCCGGGCGCAGCAGCGGCGCGGTCGTATGCATCGGCGCCGTTCGTCGACACCTCTGACGACACGTTGCATGCACTTCGCGACCTCGTGATCGAACACGGTCCGATGACTCTGCTGCTCGACGATCTCCAGTGGGCCGACGCCGACACGATCACCGCCGTCGAGTGGCTGGGGCGGAATCATCCAGCCGTGCCGCTGGCCATCGTCGCGACGTTACGCACCTCGTTGCACGCAGCATCTCATGCTGGAGAGGTTGCGCCGGTGACGGGCGACGTGATCGACCTGACACCGCTGGAGGCCGGCCCGGCAGCCGATCTGCGCGGGCTGGATGCAGCGCTGATCCGGGCCACCGGCGGCGTTCCGGCGTGGTTGGCCGATTCGTGGCGGTGGATCCACGCCGGTGGAGGAAACGGCCCGTCTCCGAGCTTGCGCGACTCGGTGCTGCGACACGTGCGAGGCTTGGGGAACCCGTATGCGGGACTGCTCAGAGCGGCTGCCACGCTCGCAGAGCCGTTCAGCTTGGATCAGTTGGCCGCCTGTGCGATGGTGCCGATGGGCGTCGCCGATCGTTCGATCCAAGAGCTCTGTCGCGTCGACCTGTTCGAGCCTCACGACCGCGGTGTGCGTTTCCGGGCCACCTTGGTCAGGGACGTGCTCGGCGACGCAGCGACACCTCGTTCGGCCTGAGCAACCCGTCACCGATCGCCACGCCGTCGGGCAGGTACCTGTCGGGCAGGGACCTGGGAGGGACATCAGGGGACGGCGGCGTAGGTGAGCGTCACCGGTGTCAGTGCCCCTCCGGTCACGGCCACGGCGACGCAGGCTGGGGTGGTCCATCCAGCGATCGCCGTCCCACACACTTCGTAGGAACCCGCAGGCATGAAGACGAAGGTTCCGAACTGGTTCGATGGCTCACCGTTCACCAGAACGTCGACCGGCAACCCTGCAGGGGCCACACCGACCTGCAGCAAGCCGTTCGGGACGAAGGTGCCCACGACCTCGGCGGTGGCGCCCAGTGCGACGTTCGTGGTTTGACACGGTGGCGTCACGAAGCCGACGACATCGGTGAAGCAGACCTGATGACTGCCGACCGGCATCTTCACCCAGGTGAGTCCCCAGTCGGCTCTGGCGATGCCGTCGACCACGATCCGTGAAGCGACTGCGGGTGAGGTGCTCACCCGCAGGAAGCCGGTCGGTCCGAGTTGCGGCGCCGGACCCTGCGTCGGTGAGGCGTTGGGGACGAACGTTCCGGTGACCTGGGTCGTGGCTCCGGCGGTGACGGTGACGGTCTGGCACGACGGGGCCTGCCACGAGCCGGCAACATCTCCCCAGCACACCTCGTGGGTGCCTGGTTCGATGAAGCTGAAGAGGCCGTACTCCTCGGCGACGTGCCCATCGACGAAGACCGTGGTCGGCAATCCGGGCGGCGAGACACCCACCTGGATCAAGCCCAGCTGCGCGAACACGCCGGAGACGACGGTCGTCTGCCCTGCCACCACCGTCACGGTCTGGCACGCAGGGGTTAGGAAGCCGACGATGCCCGACCAACACACCTCGTGGCTGCCGGCAAGCATCGTCACCCAGTCGAGGCCCCAGTCATTGCGGGCGATGCCGTCGACGCTGATGCGCGCCGGGACCGGCGGCGAGGTCGTGACCCTCAGCAGACCGGTGGATCGCGGAAGAGCGTTGCGGACGAGCGTCTCGGTGGTCGTTGCATCGGACGCACCGCCCGCGCTCGACACGGCAGCTTGCTGCGCGAGCACGACCTCGTCACCGAGCCGAACGTCGTCGATCCGCCAGCCGGTGCTGGCGACCGAACTGTTCGCCCCGTACCGGAATCGAATCCTCACAGACTGTCCCACCCAGGGCGTCAGGTCGGCGACGGTCTCGATCACGCCGCCGCTTGTTCCGGTGAAGGCCGAGCGCGGCCACAACGGGTTGGAAGACGAAGCCAACTGGTGGGTGTAACCCTGCCGGACGAACGCCGGGCCAAGGTCTGCCCAACTGACCCCGTTGGTGGAGATCTCGACCACACCGCCGTCGGCTTGGCGCTCGGCGTCGAATCGATGGCGGAAGCGAAGCGTGGGGCGAGCACCGACCACCGCGACCGGTTGTTCGAGTGCGAGCGTCATCACGGCAGCGCCCGCGGCCCCATCCGCTCGCGCCCCGAGGACACCGGCCGGCGCTGTCGACCCGCTGGCGAACCAGTCGGCGGTACCCGACGCATGCGTCCGCATCCAGCGATCGGTGCCGTGTTCGAAGTCCTCGACCAGCCAGACATCGGTGGCGGCGGCGCCGACGAGCACCGCATACGTGCACGTGGTCGACCCACCCGCCGCCAAGGACGGCACCGTCACACGCACCGAACCAGACACGAGCGTGCCACCGCAGGAGGCCGAACCGGCGATGTACGTCGATCCGACAGGAACCACCGAGTCGAGCACGATGCCCGTGGCCGCGATCGCAGCGTTGTTCGTGACGGTGGAGGTGAAGGTGACGGTGCTTGCGGGCGCCGCCACCGCCGTGCTGGCCGTCGTGACGAGGGCGAGCGACTGGCACGCGTTCGGCACGTCGAAGGCCGCCACTCCGTCGGTCCGGCTGGCCGGGCTGCCTTGCGATGCACTCTCGCCGAGACCTCGACGGGCGAACGCCGCCCAGATCACACACTGATTGGCGCCGGCTGTCCTGAGCTGATCGGCGAGCAGGATCGCGTTTCGAGCATCGACGAACCCCGGGCTGCACGGCTGGAGCTTCATCCCGTCGAAGACCAGCTGCATCGCCGTGATGTTGCCGCCCGCGCCACCGATCCAATTGGGATCGAACCCATCGCGGTCGATCAACGCCCAGGACATGTCCCACAGCATCCCGGCGAAGACTTCGCCGACCGCGTGAGGGCTCGAGGCCGCTGCGACGTTGGCATAGGTGCTCGGATCGATGCCGAGATCGGTGCTGTACGGCGAGGACCGCAACCCTGGCCCGGTCGTCGGCTGGCCGAGCGCCCACGTGGCGAACGGTCGCGACATCGAGCCGACATCGCCCGGCTCGATCGTCATCATCAGCGCGAACCAGTCGCTCCAGCCCTCGCCCGGTTGCTCGACGTTCTGGAGGCACGAGACGTTCGACGGGCCCCCGGTGAGGCGGTTGCTGATGCCGTGGGCGAACTCGTGGGCGACGATCGAGTTGTCGAAGGCGCTGTCGCGATCGGGGGTCGGGGCGATGAACGGCATCAGTTGGAGCCGACCGGGAAGGCCGTCGGGAGGAGTGGTGAAGTTCGCGTTGTCCACGCCCGATCCATCGAGCACCTCGACCAACAACGCATCGTTGCCGAGCGCGTTGACGCCACCGCGGCCGTAGTTGTTGGTCTGGAAGTTGCCGCTCGCCTCGTCGAAACCGAAGGCGTAGGCGACATCGTGCAAGCGGTTCACGAGTTGGAATCCATTGATGACCGCAGCTGCGGTCGATGTGGTCGGCGGGACGCCGAGGTTCAGGGGCGCCGTGAAGACCAGCACCGCGCCGCCATCGGGCTGGCTGCTCGGATCGGGCACGTTGTTCGCGTCGATGTCGGTGTACGCCGAAGCGTTGTTGCCGCGAGTGACGGTGAATTCGGCGCCGGCGACTCCATCGGTGTCGTGCCAGCCGAAGGGAGATGCAACGGGATCGGCCGGGTCGACGATGGTCGTTCGCGAACCGAACGACGGCGACTCGACCGGCAGGCCGAAACCCTCGTAGGTGGCTCCGGCGGTGTAGTTGACGCGATCCAACTCTGCACCTGAGTCGGCGTCGACGCTGATCACCCACCAGTTGTCGCCGTCGGGTTCACGGATGGTGACCTCCCATGCCAAACGGACGACATTGGCCGCCTCGTCGGGTTGGAGGACGAGGCGGACTGGGATCGGATCGGAGGAGACGCCGCCCGTCGTGACCACGGCCGCTGCCTCGGGGCCGCCGTCCGCGGCTCCGGCGACTGCGATCTGACGGAACGGTCGAGATGCAACGAGGCCCAGAGCATCGACCGCAGAGCGCACCGCATCGAGGACCTGCAGCGTGGGCGGCGGGCCCTCCGCGGTGACGATGAGGCGCCGCTCGAAGCGATCACCGAGCGAACGCACCGACCCGGCAGCATCCACCACGATCGTCAACGTCGCCCCTGCGACCTCGAGGCCTCCGAAGCGCTGCTGCAGGTGCACGACCCATGCCACCGCGCCGCCACCGCTTGGCGCACCGAGCGCCACGACATCGGTGACCACCACGTTGGCGATGTCGGCCGGGTCGAGACCGAGCGCCGATCGCTGTGTTGCGAGATGCGCCAGCGCTGCAGCGGTGGCTTCCGCTCCGGACATCACCGGTGCTGCGGGCGCTGCGACGGCCGCTCGGGTGAACAGGTCCGGCGCAGGCACGAACGAGGTGAGCGAGCTCGCGATGCACGCCAGGGCCACGGCAGCGCCGATCGCGCCGGATCCGCGCCGCGGACGCGTTCGCCGCGCTGTCGACCAGATCATGCTTCGGCCACGCCTGCGCGGCCGCTTGGGGCTCGTCTGTTGGTCAGGCGGCGTCGGTGCGGGCATCGTCGTGGTGAGGGATCGGAGTCGGCGTCGCGCTGTTCGGCCATGAGTGTCAGCCGGCGACGGGATGCCGTCGTCGGCGTACGGACACGCCACCCCACAGGGCAGCTCCGGCGCCCGTGGCGCCGATGGCCCACAGCAGGATCGGGAGTGACTCGCTGCCCGTCGTGGGGATGTTGCTGCCGGCAGCGCCGATGTTCACGGCCACGGACAGAGTGAGCGGCAAGGTGTTGGTCCCCTTGCCCGAGATGACGATCGTGCGCGCGCCCGATGCGCTCGCAGGGATGGTGACCGTGGCCGAGAACATCCCGGTCGCACTCACCGTCGCCGACCCGAGGCCGGCCGCACCAGGGTCGAGCACGATCATGACCGTCGAGTTCGGCATGAACCCACCGCCCGAGACGGTGACCGTCTGACCAGGTGCTGGGGTGGTGTCCGACACTGCTGCCGGGGTGCCTGCGTAGGGAGCAGCGATGCCAGCCCCACCGCCGGACAGCGCTCGTGCGGTCGGCACGAGGTGGGCGCCGAACATCAGGGTGGTCAGCGCAGCCGCGGCCACGATTCGATGTTTCATCGGTACGGCCTTTCGTTCAGGCGGGCGTCGAAGCCGAGAAATCGACCGCGATGACCGTGGCGTCGTGAGCATCGGTGACGGATCGAGGCGCTGGTGGTCGCCGTGTCTCGATGCCGAGCAGTGACCAGAACAGGCTCGACAGCACTGTCTGCGTGCCCAGGATCAGGCCGAGCGTGGCCGGCGCAACGATGCGAACCGTCTGCGACCCGTTCATCTCGCCGAAACCCGTGCCATGCCATCGGGCGAACGATGCGAGCGCCGTCACCAGACCGAGCACGATCAGGCCACCGCCGACAGCGAGTCCGCGCTCGAGGGTGAGCACCCGCTTCACCCGTTCGTAGCGTGTGCCCGTGGGAAGGAACCCGGCCTGCTCGCCGTACCTGCGGGTGAGCATCGCGAACCACATCGCCTGGTAGCCGAGCACCGTGGCAGCGCAGGCATACAGCAGGGTGCCGATGTCGAAGCCCATGTTGGCGACCTCGATCGGGGTGATCACCAGGGTCGCCGTGGCGAGTGCGCCGAGGACGAAGGCCACCATGCCGGGCACGAGGAACAGCCACTTGGGGCTGTAGAGGAGAAGGAATCGCAGGTGCCGCCATCCGTCGCGGAACGAGCGCAGGTGCGGTGGGCGCGATCGACCGTCGGGCCGCAGCGTGGTGGGGACTTCGGAGATCACCCGTCGAGCGAGGGAGTTGGCCACGACCACCTCCGATGCCCACTCCATGCCTGTCGTATGGAGACCGAGGTTCAAGACGGTTTGGCGGCGAAAGCCGCGCAGGCCGCAGTGGAAGTCACGCACGGGGATGCGGAACAGCACTCGGCCGAGCGTGGACAGCGCCGGGTTCCCGATCCACCTGTGCAGCCAGGGCATCGCGCCCTTCTCGATGCCCCCGGCGAAGCGGTTGCCCATCACGAGGTGATCGCCGGCGCGGAGCCGTTCCAGGAACGGATCGAGGTTGGAGAAGTCGTACGAATCGTCGGCATCGCCCATGACGACGAAGGTGCCCCGAGCGGATCGAATGCCGCCCATGAGCGCCGCGCCGTACCCCTTGTCGGGCACGTTGACCACTCGGGCACCGGCCGCCTCGGCGAGCTCGATCGAACGGTCCGTCGAGCCGTTGTCGGCGATGAGCACCTCACCGCGAACACCGCTGCGTTCGAGATAGCCCATCGCGCTGCGAACACAGACCTCTATCGTCTCTTCCTCGTTGAGACACGGCATCAAGATGGTCAGTTCGACACTGTCAGGATCGATTGCGCGCAGCGCAGACTCCCGACGATCCGGGTCGCGCCCAGGGTCCCATTGCGCCATCGAGCCAACACGCTGTGTGGCCGTCATCGCTTGCCTACCGCCCGTAGAGCATTCATGG
>JAYSLK010000790.1:0-3440 GCA_043725585.1 Actinomycetota bacterium | reverse complement strand
AAGATCATCGATCTCGACCTGGCCCGCCGCCGCATCAGCCTGTCGATCAAGCAGGCCGCCGAGGGTGGCGAGCTGGCCGAGGAGTACCGTCAGCACTTCGCCGTCGACGAGCAGGGCAACTGGACCGCGGGTCCCGACGATGCAGAGCGCGAAGCCGCGTGGGCCGAGTTCTACTCGGAAGGTGGCGAAGCCCCCGAGGGTGAGCCGCCGGCTCAGATGGCAGCCGATGCAGCCGAAGCCGCATCTGCCGCCGAAGCCGCATCTGTCGCCGGAGCCGCATCTGTCGCCGCAGCCCCTGCCGCCGAAGCCGCAGGGGCTGCTGAGCCTGACGTGGCCGAGGCCGAAGTCGTCGAGGTCGCAGAGGCCGAGCCCGAAGCCTGATCGCGTGTCGGATCTCGTGATCCGACGTCAATGTCCACACGATGCCGGCCGGTCCTCCGGTCGGCATCGCCGGTTGTCGGCCCACATGTCTGCACCACCGCCAGCATTCGCGGCAGGCGTCGGCGCGGGCGTCAGGCGGCTCGTTGCCGCACCGCCCGCTGCCTGGCGGCTGCGGCTCGACGGTCCGCGTCGGCGGCCTTGGTCCGCAGCAGTGCCCAGGCCTCGTCGATCGTGCAAGCGCTGACCTGCAGCGCCGCAGTGCGAGCGGATGCCCCCCATTCGGCGTGCTCGGCCTCGGCGACCCAGACGGGTGTGACGGTGAGCAAGGTGCCGTCCCAGCCGCGGACGTGGTTCTCGCAGTACGACAAGAAGGTGCGCCATCCGGCGCGCTCGAGCACACGACGGTCGGGCTGTTCGACGACGTCGCCGTGCTGGCGCGCTCGGCGTGTTCGGCGTGTGCGGCTGGTCTGGTCGGTGGGGGCTGGCTGATGCTGCGGGGAGGGCATGACCATCGACATGTGGTCACTCTGACAGAGGGGTGTTGTGGAACGTCAGTGCCGACTACCTGTGGGGTCGCTGTGCGGAACCCCCGATTGCTGTGCGCAAGCCTGTGCGGAACGCGGCGAGGCCGCGATCGTGCCGCCCTGCTGTGGACGACGCGATCGCGGCCTCGCCGCATGCGACTCGACTCGAGTTCGGTTCAGCCCTCGGGCAACGGGTAGTGGACGCCCGGGATCCCAGGGGCCATCGCCTGGTACCAGTCGGGGCGAGGCACCACGCCGGGGTAGCCCGTGCCGACCCTCGGGGTCGTGTCGGCATTCCACTCGTGATGGATCGGGGGGATCTGGTAAGTGCCGTTCGAGGCATTGGTGCCGCCGTCGACGCACAGGTCGTGGCCGGTGATGTATGCGGCGTGGCTGGAGCAGAGGAACATCACCGGACCGACGATCTCCTCCAACTCGCCGACACGACGCATGGGCGTGCGGCTGGCGATCCATTTGTCCATGCCCATGCCCTCGAGTGCGGGGCGCACCATCTCGGTGATGATGAAGCCCGGCGACACGGCATTCACTCGGACGCCACGATCGGCCCACTCGCAGCCGAGTTGCTGGGTGATGCTGCGGACGGCACCCTTGGCAGCGTTGTAGGCGATCACGCTCATCTCGTTGGCGCCGCTGCCCATGATCGATGCGATGTTGACGATGGAGCCGCCGCCTGTCTCGAGCATGTGGCGACCGACTTCGCGCATGTACATGAACACGCCGTTCAGATCGACGGCAACGATCCGGTTCCACGATTCCATGTCGAAGCGCTCGGGCGCCATGCCGCGCAGATCGGCGATGCCCGCGTTGTTGATGAGCGAGTCGATCTTGCCGTGCTCGCGGATCGCCGTGCCGACGACCCTCGTGACGTCGTTTTCGTTCGACACATCTCCGGTGACGACGGTGACCTTGGGCGAACCCATCTCACGACAGGCTGCAGCCACACCCTCGAGCAACTCGCCCGACCGGGCCGTGAGCACGAGCGAGGCACCTGCCTTGGCGAAGCCATGAGCGAAACCCTCGCCCAGGCCGTACGACGCGCCCGTGATCAGCACTGTTTTTCCCGTGAAGTCCATGTGTGCTCCTTGCCTCGATCCGCAGCGGTGCCGCGGGCAGCCAACACGTGAGGCTGCGGTCCTGCAGTCCAGCACATCGTCGACCACTTGGGCTGATCGGACCTCGGCGACGACCTGGTCATCGGGCCGGTGCGTGGCTCGCTCAGGGTCGGATCAGGGCCATCCCCGATGTGCGCCAGGCCGGGATGGCCCATGGTGCGCATCATGCTGCTGGGTCGACCCACACGTCTCGCTCTCGTTGCCGGCGCATCAGTGCCCGTGTTGTACTTCGGGGCGCAAGTGGTGAGTGGTCCGTTCGTCGACGGCTACAGCTTCCGTCGGAACCCGGCGAGCGACCTCGGCGCCGACGGTGTTCCCGGGGCGGTGTGGTTCAACGTGCTGGCGATCGCATCCGGCGTCGCCGCGATCGTCGCTGCCGTCGGATGGTGGAGAGCCTTGGCGCCGTGGCACCTCGGCCGCGTTGCGAGGGGAGCGTTGAGCGCCGCGGTGATCTCCATCGGCGTCGCGAGCGTGGCTGCCGGCGTGTTCCCCTTGCCCGACGATCGCCACGGCGGCGGAGCGCTCGGCATCGGCCTGTTCGCGTTCCCGATGCTGATCGTGATCGCGACCCTGCGCTCACGGTCACCC
Organism: Actinomycetota bacterium; assembly: GCA_043725585.1. Classification (GTDB taxonomy): domain Bacteria; phylum Actinomycetota; class Acidimicrobiia; order Acidimicrobiales; family Ilumatobacteraceae; genus VFMC01. The sequence goes on along the minus strand of JAYSLK010000790.1, from coordinate 814 downwards.
CGGTGGGTGGTGCGCTATGCGCTCGTGAACCTCGCGTAGTTCGGTGTCGCAGCCCTGATGTTCAGCGGGGCGACCCGGCTCGACCCCGCAGATGGATGAAGGGGTGATGCAACGCCTCCTGGCGTGCTCGGTGTTCGTGCCGATCGGCGTGGTGTCGGTGGCGGCCCTGCGCTCTCGGACAACGATCGCTCCCGGGCGCCGCGCGACCACTGCGCCGTAGCGGGCAACCCATCGCGAAGTGTTGCCCGAGACGCGCGAGAGTGGCAGCCATGGGCGACGATCGCGGCGGTGTGGTGGTGACCGGTGCGAGCCGGCGGATCGGGATCGGCTCGGAGGTGGTGCGCGGCCTCGCGGCCGACGGGTGGCGGGTGTTCGCGACGTGGTTCGCGCCGTATGACGAGTCGATGCGATGGGGGAGCGACCGAGACGAGATCGCCGACCTTCTCGCCCAGACCGGGGCGCATGGCATGGAGGCCGATCTCGGCGACCGGCTGACGCCCCGGGCGGTGTTCGAGGCTGCCGAGGCAGCGATCGGGCCGATCCGCGCGCTCGTGAACGTGCACACCTACGACCCCGGTGGGGGGATCGCCGAGGTGAGCGGCGACGACCTCGACCGGCACCTGGCGATCAACGTCCGGGGCACCTACCTCCTCTGTCAAGAGTTCGCAGCCCGGTACTCACTCGAGACACCTGACCATCGAACTGGCCGCATCGTGAGCTTCCTCTCCGGCCCCCCGCTGGTCGGCTCTGTGGCCTACGCGATGTCGAAAGGCGCGGTGCAGTGGATGACGTGGTCGCTCGCAGGCGAGCTCGC
>JAYSLK010000789.1:0-7457 GCA_043725585.1 Actinomycetota bacterium | reverse complement strand
CTTGTACGCACCAGGTGTGATGTCACCAGGAGCCCACACCGCGAAGTTCACCGTCGACGTGCCCACGATCTGACCCGTGGTCACCGCAGTGTTCTTGTTCACCAACGACGATCCACCCAACGCGCTGAACAACGGCCGCCGCACCGGCTGACCCTCAGGCGTGATCACACCCTGGTTGTTGTACGTCATCGTTGCCACATCCACCGACGACGGCACCATGAACGTGTTCCACCGGAAGTTGCCCGTCGCCGTATCACCCGGACACGCATTGTTCGGAGGCGTGAACCCCAACGTGATCTCGGTCGAACTGATCCCCGACAACGGCGCAATAGTCAAACCCGGCGTCACCGGCGACCCGGCCGGCAGTGCGCGCACGATCGAGGTCACCAGGCCGCCCACGCCCAACAACGCCACCGTCGCAACTCCCCACGCGACCTTGACCTTCATCCCGACCAACTCCCTCGCCGCCTACGACACCGCACCGGATTGGTGAAGCGTCTCGATTCCGTCTGGACTCTCCCCGACGAACCGGCCATGACGCAACGTGGTGCCGGTCGATTTCACCCAACGGCGAGTTTCTGTTCACGTCACGTTCGCCCAACGGCTCGGCCGGGCCTCCATAACCCGGTGTCGGCTTGTTCGGGGCACCGGCCGACCACCGTGGAGCGCCGAGCGCGCGGCGTGGTGTCTTCCTCGATGCGCACAGCGCATGGTGCGTGTGAGACCCACATGCGAGGCTGGCACCGTGTCCACAACCGCCCACTCGGCGCTCGCAGCCGAGCACCTCTCGCTCGTGCTCGTACGGCTCGCTGGCAGTGGCGCCACACCGCGAGGCGACCAGGTCGAGGCCGTCGCGGCAATCGTTCGGCCGGCCGCACGCGTGCTCGTGGTGCAGGCGACCGGCTGGGGCAAGTCGGCGGTCTACTGGGCGGCCACCTCGGCCCTCCGATCAACGGGCGCTGGACCCACCCTCGTCGTCTCCCCGTTGCTGGCGCTGATGCGCGATCAGGTGACCGCCGCCCAACGCTCGGGCCTCAGGGCAGCCACGATCAACAGCACCAACCTCGACGAGTGGGATCCGATCTTCGCATCGCTCGATCGCGACGAACTCGATGTGCTGCTCGTGTCGCCCGAACGTCTGGGCAACCCTCGATTCGCCGCTCGTCTGGAGGAGCTGATGAGCAGGGTGGGTCTCGTCGTGATCGACGAGGCCCATTGCATCAGCGACTGGGGATTCGACTTCCGCCCCGACTACCAACGCCTCGCCAGGGCCTTGCTCACCACGCCGAGCGCGTCGGTGCTCGCGACCACTGCCACCGCGAACCAGCGGGTCACCACCGACGTCGAGCATCAGCTGGGTGCCAGCACGATCACGTTCCGCGGCACGCTCGCACGTACGTCGCTACGACTCTCGGTGGTGCCCGGGCTCGCACCGTTGGCCCGCTACGCGTGGGTGGCCGACGCGCTCGACACGATCGCGGGGTCGGGGATCATCTACGTCCTCACCGTCGCCGAGGCCGACCGGCTGGCCGGCTTCCTGCAGAAGTGCGGCCACGAGGTCGCCGCCTACACGGGGCAGATGGAACCCTCGGCTCGAATCGAGGTGGAAGACCGCTTGCGCCACAACCAGGTGAAGGCCGTGGTCGCCACCTCCGCACTGGGCATGGGGTACGACAAGCCCGACCTCGGCTTCTGCATCCACGTCGGGTCGCCGGGCACACCGGTGGCGTACTACCAGCAGGTCGGCAGAGCCGGACGCGCGGTCGACCATGCTGATGCGGTCCTCCTGTCATCGCCCACCGACGAACGCATCTGGGAGTACTTCGCGACGGCGTCGATCCCGAACCCCGACGACGCTGCAGTAACGCTGCGCGCTCTGGGCAACGGTCCGCGATCGCTCGTCGAACTCGACAGCCTCACCGGCGTGCGGCGCGGCCGCCTCGAGGCACTGCTCAAGATCCTCGCCGTCGATGACGTGGTCGCCAAAGATGGCTCCAAGTGGGTGGCCAGTGGCCGGCCCTATGTGCACGACGCGCAGAAGTGGGACGCCCTCGCCACATCTCGCCGAGCCGAGGCCGACCTGATGCGCAGCTATGCCCATGGCCGGGGCTGTCTGATGGCCTACCTGCAGACCGCGCTCGACGATCCCTCGCCCGCACCATGCGGTCGCTGTTCGGTGTGCACCGGCGACTTGCCGGCTCCTGGCACCACACCGAGCGATGAACGGGTGGCGGCCGCACGCGAGTACCTGCGCGGCGACGACGTCGTCATCGAGCCGCGCAAGCTGTGGCCCTCGGGTGTCGGCCGGAAGGGGCGCATCCCAGGCGGCGCCGAAGGCAGGGCGGTCGCGTTCGCCGACGATCCAGCGTGGGCCGACGAGCTCGTCGCCTTGCAGCGAACCGCCTACGGCACCGTGCCGGAGGAACTGCTCAACGGCGCTGTCGAGGTGCTCCGCCGATGGTCGAAGGTGTGGCCGGCCCGACCTGTCGCCGTCGTCGCGGCACCCGCAGCGTCGGTCGAGATGCATGCGAACCGCATGATCGCCCAACACATCGGCACCGTCGGCAAGCTGCCTGTCCTCGATCTCTTCACGTGGGACGGGTCGGCCCAACCCACCGATGCTTCCAGTGCTCCCATGGTCTCCCACCTCGAACAGGCGATCCGCCTCCATCACACCGATGATGTTCCCGAAGGCCCGATCCTGCTGTGCCACACCACCATGCGCACCGGTTGGGCGTTCTCGCTCTGCGCCGCGCTGCTCGCCGAGGCGGGCTGCCGCACCACCATGCCAATCGTGATCCACCGGCTGCCCTGAGCCGAGCGAGCAGCGTGCCTCGCACGATCCCGGAGCAGCCGAGCGACGTATCCGCCTGCCACATCATCCGGATCGACGGCTCGGGCGGCCGTGGTACCTTCCGCCGACATGAGCCAGCCCGACATGAGCCAGCCTGACGTCACCACGACCGGACCGACCGCTGAAGCCGACGGGCAAGGGATCGACGAGCTCATCCTCGACCGGATCGACGCTCTGCGGGTGTTGCGCGCCGACACCGTCGAAGAAAAGGGTGCGCTGCTCGAACAGATCGCAGGCAGCGGCAAGGTGGAACAAGCGATCGTCAGCGAGCTCAGCAAGGTGCGTCCGGTGTGGCGTCCCGATCGGTTCGAAGAGGCCCACCGGCTGGCGATGCGATCACTTGAGGTGCTCGACCGCAACGGTGCGCGAGCCGCCAAGCTGCCGTCCATCGGCCCGCTCAAGCCGATCGCCGGCTACGTCGTCGGTCTGATGACCCGTTGGGTCGTGAAGGGGCATCAGAACTCGCTCATCGGATCGATCCGCAAGCTCTACGAACGACGCGAGGCGAACGCCATCTGGGGAAGCCCAGAGCACGTCATGCTCCGACGTGCCCGCATCGACGCCACCCGCGTCGAGCCGGCGTTTCGTGGTAACCCACTCGGCCTGCCGACGTTCCTTCTCGGAGGCGCGATCCTGTCGAGCGTCATCACGGCCCTCCAGTCGTTCCTCCGGTGGGCGCTCGACGGAGCGCTCGGCATCGCGGTCCTCACCGTGATCCTCACCCTCGTGTTCGCCGGGTTGGCATGGTCGGCGCTCTATGCGGCCGGTGTCGCACGGCGACGAATCAGGCTCACCACCGATCAGCCGATGAAGGCTCTCTGGGAGACCATCGGCGCCGCCGGCAACCCACCAAAGGACGGTTCGTACAGCTTCGCCTTCATCGCGATCGTGCTGCTCGTTCTGGTGTGGGTGCTCGTGCCCCTCGCGGCCTGGCTGCTGTTCACCAAGCTGGGCGACGCCGAGGACGCGACGTCGATGATCGCTTCGCTGCGAGTGTGGTGAACGGCAGCACACACGCACTGCAGGGCGGAACGCGACGAGATCGAACGGGCCTGCGGTTCACGCCTTCGTCTCGGGTCCGAAGTAGGTGGACCACGGGTCGACCTCATCCGCAGGTAGTGGGGCGGGCTGCGAGGCGGCCTGCACGGTGTGCGGCGGTGCGGGCTGCTGGATCGGGGCTGACTCGACGCGTCCCTGGTATCCCGATTCCGACGGCAGATAGGTATCGACGCGAGCCGTCGAAGCCGGCGTCATCTGCGAGTACGGATCCGTCGACGAGCCGGTGACCCCTCCGGCGGAAGGGTGCCCAGCCGGGTTGATCCGCGGTGCGTAAGCAGGAGCGGGCGGTCTCGGCGAGCCTCGCACCACCGACCCACGGCGTTGCACGTCACTGGTGTCGGGCCATAGGTTCGGCACGAACGACAGCACCACGGCAACGATGCCTCCCAGCACCAACGCGATCGCCACGGGCATCACACCGCTGGTCGATTCACGCGTTGCGACCTCCACGATTGCATCGACGTCGCTGGCCCACGCCCGTGCGGCGGCGACCACACCGATCGGCACCAACGCCCACAGAGCTCCACTGCACACACCCCAGATGCCGCCGCGGCGCAGGACACCGCGACGATCGCCGAAGGCGAATGCCACCGCCATCAGCACAGCGGCGACGATCGCCAGCAGTGTGGTGGCCGTGTCGGCAGCCGTACGTAGTGACGACACACCGGGCGGGTGGAACCTCGGGAGCGTGATCTCGGGGACCACGCCATCGGGCAGTTGGGCCGCGATCTCCGGAGACACGACGGCGAGTCGTTCGCGAACCGCTGCCACCATCGCGTTGGTGTCGATCGTGGTCGAGCGTTCGTCGTCGATACCCAATGCGTTCGCGTGAGCAGCCCCGAGGGCAGAGATCACGTTCGTGGTCACCCGCGGATCGCTCAGAGCTGCCGCCACCGAACCCTCGACGAGATCGATGTTCGACCGGTCAATTCCCGAGGCCCGCACGATCTGCAGCGCGAACGACGATGCGAGCTGTGCCGACGATGCCTCGTCGGACAGCACCGCCGATGCGATGTCCTCCGAGCGGGCAGGGTCACCGATGGTGTGGAGGTACACCCAACCCGCCCATGCCAAGGTCGCGCAGAGCAACGCCACCGACGTGAGCAGCCTCGATGCCATTCGTCCCAACATCGCTCCCCTTCCCTGTGGTCGACCTGTCGACGTTTGATCGTCCGGTGCCCGTACGTTGTGCCAGCATCGCACGATGAGTCAGCTGTATGTGGGCGGTCGAGTGTTCACCGCCGATCTGGATGATCCGTGGGCAGAGTCGTTGGTCGTCGACGGCGACCTCATCGTGGCCGTCGGGAGCCTGGCCGCCTGCGAGGCGGCTGCCGGTGACGAGTGCGAACGGGTCGATGTCACGGGATGCCTGGTCATGCCCGGGTTCGTGGACGGCCATTCGCACTTGCTGATGACCGGCAGCGCACTCGGCAAGGCGCAACTGCGCACGGCGACGTCTCTGGAGGAGATCCGACGGCGCCTGGTCGAGTGGGCCGAAGCCAACCCCGACTCGCCGTACGTGTTGGGCACGAGCTTCCTGTTCGATGCCGTGCCGAACAACGAACCGACTCGGCAGATGCTCGACGATCTCTTCCCCGACCGGCCGGTGTTCGTCGACTCGTTCGACCTGCACTGCGGTTGGGTGAACACGGCGGCGCTGTCGTTGATGGAGATCACTCGAGACACCCCTGACCCACTCGGCGGAGAGATACGGCGCGAACCGACGACCGATCTCCCCACCGGCTATCTGCTCGAGACGGCGCTCCAACAGCACATGTGGGAGTTCCTCGCCCGCACCGATGACGCCACTCGCGATCGCAACCTCGCCACGGCGATGAAGGCGCTGAACGAATCAGGCACCACGACCGCGGTCGACATGGCCGTCGGACCCCACGACGCGGCCGCCTTCGCCCGCGCCGAGGCCAACGGCTCGCTCACCCTGCGCGTGATCGGTCACTGGATCGTTCGCAACACCGGCGACCCTGCTGCTGATCTCGCCCAGGTGGAAGAAGCAGCTCGCCGCAAGGAGCAGCACACCGGTGGCATGTTCCGCGTGGCGGGCATCAAGCTCGTGGTCGACGGCACGATCGACGCGTGCACCGCGGCGATGATCGAGCCCTACACCAACGACACCAACTGCGAACCCATCTGGCCCGCCGCGTCGCTGAATCCGGTGGTGGAGCTCGCCGACCGGCTCGGCCTGCAGGTGGCATGCCACGCGATCGGTGATCTCGCCGTGCGCAGCGCCATCGACGCGATCGAACGCGCCCAGCAGATCAACGGCACCAGCGGGCGACGGCACCGCATCGAGCATCTCGAGTACGCCGACGCCGCCGACATCCCCCGACTCGGTGCTCTGGGCATCACCGCGTCGATGCAACCCGTGCACTGCGATCCCGCGATCGCGGGCAACTGGGCCGAGATGCTGGGCCCCGGCCGCGCACCGGAAGGCTTCAACTGGCCCGGCTTCGTGAACACGGGCGCCACGCTGGCTTTCGGTACCGACACCCCGACAGCACCGCACATGCCGCTGCCGAACATGTACATCGGCGCCACTCGCCGCTCGCCCGATCAGCCAGCACTTCCGGCAAACCGACCGGACTTCGCGCTGCCGGTCGACGAGACGATCGTCCACGGCACCAAGGACGCAGCATGGGCCAGTTTCGAAGAAGGCCGCCTGGGCATCCTGCGGGTCGGGGCCTGCGCCGATCTCGTGGTGATCGACGACGACCCCTTCACCCGGGGGCCCGATGCCCTGCTGTCAGCCCGGGTGCGCCGCACCGTGCTGGGCGGTCGCGTGGTGCACATCATCGACTGATCGTGGTCCGACCTGTCAGGCGGTCAGCTCCAGGCCGGCCAAGCTGCCCTCGGCACGCCATTGCTCCAACACCTCGATGAACTTGATCGCACCGAGGCCGTAGCTGCCGTTGCGCGCGCTGCGTTGCTCGGGCTTGCCCTCGTTGTTGTAGTAGCCCGGCGTGCATGCTTCGAGGAATCGCTGGTTGTTCATCGCCAGTTCCTCGATCGTGCGCACCCACGACGCCTCGGCCTCACCCGACGCCTCGACGACGCGCGCCTCTGCTTTGTACGTGTGCTCGAGGATGTATGCGAGGTGACGGCTCTGCTCGTCGATCATGTGCGGGAAGTTCACCGTGAAACCCGACTGCGTGTTGCTGAAGATGAAGCAGTTCGGGAACCCACGGCTGTGCATGCCGTGCAGCGTGGACGCTCCATCGACCCACTTCTCGGTGAGCGCCAGTCCGTCGCGCCCGTACACCTCGTACCCGGATCGACGCGCGTACCCGGTGCCCACCTCAAAACCGGTGGCGTAGATGAGGCAGTCGAGCTCGTACTCCACACCGTTGGCCACGATGCCTCGTTCGGTGATGCGCTCGACTCCCTGGCCCCGGGTGTCGACGAGGGTGACGTTGGGACGATTGAACGTGTCGAGGTACTCGTCGTGGAAGCACGGGCGCTTGCAGAACTGCCGGTAGTAGGGCTTCAACGCCTCGGCGGTGTTCGGGTCGTGCACCATGGTCTCGAC
>JAYSLK010000788.1:0-2558 GCA_043725585.1 Actinomycetota bacterium | reverse complement strand
AAATCGGTGGCCTTGTAATCGCGATAGTTCTTGATCGGCTCCTCCGACCACGTGACGCAACCCTTGGCGCCGAACTGCACCGTGTGTGCCGGGAGGCCTGCGGCATCGATCGTGCCCTGGCACGCGGCCACGAGCTTGCTGTTCAGCGCGTTGACGGCGAGCTGCACCTCGGGCGTGCAGATGTCCTGCAGCACGGCCTTGGTCGCGGCCATGCACAACGGGTTGCCGTTGTAGGTACCCAGGTGCAGCACGCGGCCGGAGGTGATCTGGTCCATGCACTCCTGCGTGCCGCCGAACGCGCCGATGGGCAAGCCGCCGCCGATGCTCTTGGCCAAGCAGACGAGGTCGGGCTGCACGCCGAGGACGCCCGTGGCGCCGCTCCACCCGGCGGTGATCCCGGTCTTCACTTCGTCGAAGATCAACATCGTGCCGTACTTGCGGGTGATCTCGCGCACGGCCTCGAGGTAGCCCGGCTGCGGCATGCAGATGCCGATGTTCTCCATGACGGGCTCGACGATGAACGCGGCCACTTCTCCGCTGCGCAGCACGCGCTCGAGCGCTTCGGGATCGTTGTAGGGGATCACCAGGGTGTCGGCAAGCACCGCGGCAGTGATGCCTGCGGTTGCAGGGATGGGCGTCGGGTTGTCGGCCGGACCGGCGAGCTCGATCTTGGGCTTCATCGAGATCATCACCTCGTCGTGGTGACCGTGATAGCCGCCTTCCACCTTCACCAACTTCTCGCGACCGGTGACGCCGCGAGCGACACGAATGGCATCCATCGTCGCCTCGGTGCCGGAGTTGGTGAACCGCCACATCGGCAGCCCGTAGCGCGCGGCGAGCAGTTCGGCCACGTCGGCGTTCATCTCACAGGGCGTGACGAACAGCGTGCCGTTGTCGAGTTGGCGCTCGACGGCTTGGCGGACAAGCGGATGGCAGTGGCCGGCGAACAGTGCTCCGTAGCCCATGTCGTAGTCGACGTAGCGGTTGCCGTCGACGTCTTCCATCCAGGCATCCTGCGCCCTGCTGACGACGATGGGGTGAGGGTCGTAGGCCTGGAAGCTGGACGGCACGCCGAGCGGCAGCACTTTGCGGGCGCGCTCGGTGGCGCGTTGCGAACCGACGGTTCGCTTCATGTACACCTGCAGTTCGCGGGTGGTGATCTGCCGAGCCCGGGCGACCAGTTCGTCGTGTCGGATGGATTCCGTTGCACTCATGTTGGTTCCTTTTCGGATTACGTTCTCGCAAGCCTAGCTCACCACGGAATCCGTTGTGAACGGCGCGATTGGCGACGCTTCGCAATCGCGCCCGAAACGCGCGCAGAACGACCCTTGGTGTCGCGACGATGCAGCTTCCGGCGCCTGCGGAAGGCTCCCGGATCCGCTCTCCAACCGCTGGGGGGCACACGGAACCGTTGGTGGAAGTGCGGGCCGCGTCTGGCAGACTAGGCACCCTTCATGGTGGCCGTAGCTCAGTTGGTAGAGCTCCAGTTTGTGGTACTGGCTGTCGCGGGTTCGAGTCCCGTCGGTCACCCGAGGCCTCACGGCCGCACGTTGTGGGCCGGCGGTGTGGATCTCTACACTGCCGGACCGCCACACTCGCCAGCAACTCGCCCCTCTAGCTCAATGGCAGAGCAACGGACTCTTAATCCGCAGGTTCTCGGTTCGAGTCCGAGGGGGGGCACCACGAGGCGTCGGTAGACGGCGTCGCTGATGTGTCGCTTGAGCGCGCGCATCGCTTCTTTGCGGGTCTCGCGTTCTGTGCGTGGTACCTCTTGTGCCGCACGGAGTCAGGCGAAGGGATTGGCGCCGCCGCCGAAGGGCCGAAAGGGAGTAGCCCCGAGCTGCCGATCGGCACTGTTGGCGACCTGGGTGTTGATTCGGTCGTACCGCGGTCGTACCATGACTCCATGTCGACAGTAGTGAAGCGGTCCATCTCCTTGCCGGCGGATGTCTTCGAGGCGCTCGAAGCGCAAGCAGCAGAGGAAGGTCGGACGGTGTCCGCGGCCCTGGCAGACGCCGCCGATCTCTGGCTCGCCACCAGGCGTGGCCTTCGAGCTGTGCGCGCCTGGGAACGTGAGCACGGTGCGCTCACCGCCGAGGAGTCGGCGGCGGCCGATCGCGAGCTCGACCGCGCCGGTGTCGGTCGCCGCTGATGGCAACGCGCGGCGCGGCACGCCTTCCGCTCGGTCTCGTGTACGACACCGGTGCGCTGATCGCGGCCGAAGGAAACGATCGGCGAATGTGGGCGCTGCAGGCGCGAGCGATGCAGCGTGGCGTGCTGCCGATCGTGCCGGCCGGCTGCGTCGTCGAAGCGTGGCGAGCGGGCCGTCAGACGAGCTTGTCCCGACTGCTCGACGGCTGCGAGATCGAAGCTCTGGCGGCAGAACCCGCCAAGCGCGCCGGAGCTCTTCGTCGAACGAGCGCCGATGCCATCGGCCCGATCGACGCCACGGTGGTCGAGTCAGCCGTTCGTCGCGGCGCCGCTGTGGTCACATCGGATCGCGGTGACATCGAGCAACTCGCAGGTGCCGCTCGTCGCCGGGTTCAGATCATCGACGT
>JAYSLK010000787.1:0-2091 GCA_043725585.1 Actinomycetota bacterium | reverse complement strand
GACCGAGCACTGGCACAACTGGGTCGCTCGTCGAACCGAGGATGGCGTGATCGTCGGACGACTGGAGGCCACGACGTACGGCGAGACCAGGCAGACCGGGGAGTGGGCCGAGATCGCGTATCTGTTCGGGCCGGCGTTCTGGGGTCAGGGTTTCGCAACCGAGGGCGTGACATGGATGCTCGATCACGTGCGTGACGAACTCGGTGTCGACGAGAACTGGGCGGCGGTGCATCCAGAGAACGTCAACTCGGTGCGGCTGCTGGAACGTCTGGGATTCGAGTCGCGCGACACCCCCGGTCGGCCGATGGGGTCCTACGACGAGCCCGACCTCGTGTTCGTCAGGTTCGCCGATCGGGTCAGAGTCGACCCGACGCGATGACCCGGGCGAGGAAGTCGCGTGTCTCGGGTCGCTCGGGTGCGCTGAACATCTGCTCTGGAGGGCCGAGCTCCATCACGCGACCCTGGTGCAGAAAGCACACCCGGTCGCTGATCTCGCGGGCGAACCCCATCTCGTGTGTGGCGAGCACCATCGTCATGCCCAGGCCACGCATGTCGCGGATCACGTTCAACACCTCGCCCACCAGAACCGGGTCGAGCGCTGCTGTCACCTCGTCGAGGAGCATGATCTCGGGCTGCATCGCCAGCGCACGCACGATCGCCACTCGTTGCTGTTGGCCTCCGCTCAGCTGGTCGGGGAAGGCCTCGGCCTTGTCGTCGAGACCGAACCGCTGCAGCAGCTCATGAGCGGCGTGCTCGGCGTCCGGCCTCGACTGCCGGAGGACCTTGGTGGGCGCCAGGGTGACGTTGCGCAGCACCGACATGTGCGGGAACAGGTTGTAGCTCTGGAACACCATGCCGACGCGACGTCGCACGGGGTCGGGGTCGTGGCCGGGTTCGGCGATGTCGATGCCGTCGAGGATGATGCTGCCGTCGTCGATCGGTTCGAGCAGGTTGATGCAGCGCAGCATGGTGCTCTTGCCCGAGCCCGACGCACCGATGAGGCACACGACCTCGTGCGCTCCGACGTCGAGGGTGACGTCGTCGAGCACGACACGGTCGCCGAACGACTTCCGCACGTGGTCGAGCCGAAGCTTGGTCGCGGATCGAGGGGTCGCGCTCATGCGACGGCGGTCCCGCTGGTGCGGCGACGCTGGCGCGCCATCAGGTGATCGGTGAGGCGAGTGAGCGGGATGCTCACGAGGAGGAACAGGACGGCGGCGGCGACGTAGGGGGTGAAGTTGAAGCTCTGCGACACCAGGATCCCGGCACGGCGCAAGGCCTCGACCGGGCCGATGATGCTGACCAGCGCGACGTCTTTCTGCAGGCTGACCATGTCGTTCATCAGGGGAGGTACGACGCGGCGAACGGCCTGGGGCAACACGACGCTGCGCATCGTCTGGGCCGAGCTGAGACCGAGCGATCTCGACGCCGCGCGTTGGCTCTCGTGGATGCCCTCGATGCCGGCGCGGAACACCTCGGCCACATAGGCGGAGTAGCACATCACCAGTGCGACCCCGCCCCAGATGACCGGCTTCGTGTACCACGCCCGCTCGTTGAAGAGCCCCGGCACGCCGAATCCGATCAACGTGATCCACAGGATCACCGGGACACCGCGGACCACATCGGTGTACAGGGTGGCGAACAGTCGGAGGGGGAAGAGCGCCGGAGACCGCACGCTGCGGGCGATCGCGATGAGCATGCCGACCACGACGATGCAGGGTGCGCAGATGAGGAAGATGCGAATGTTCAGCCAGAACGGCTTCCACAGCTTGGGCAGCGAATCGGCGAACGTGTCCCAGTCGAAGAAGGAGGCGCGCACCCTGTCCCAGCCCGGGGTGAGCGGGACCAGGAGGATGATCGCGGCCACCACCAGCACCGTCGACACCGACGCGACGAGCGTGCTGCGGCGGCGTTGTTGAATGTCGTAGACGGCGCGCCTGTTGGGGCCCGGGCGCGACGGAGCCGACGCGTTCGCGTCGGCTCCGTCGGACCGCTGGGTCATCGGACGATTCGTCGAATCGATCGTCGGTGGACGAGGGATCGGCGACTCAGCCGGCGGTGATGATCGGGGCCTCGGTGTACTCCGACATC
>JAYSLK010000786.1:0-2031 GCA_043725585.1 Actinomycetota bacterium | reverse complement strand
CAGGGCGCGTGAACGATCGGGGTACAGGTCGTGTTGCCCACTCACCACGAACACCCGGCCGGGCCACGAGGCGAGGAACGCTGCTCGATCCGGCCGGCTGTGGAACACCCGCACTCCGTTGGCGATCGACGCCACCCCTCGCTCCTCTGCCACGCGCCGGGCGCGCTCGATCGCCTCCGGGGCAGTCAGCGGCCCGAACAGCGGCAGCCAGTAGCGATCCCACGCCGAACGAAGACCTTCGACCTCGAGGGTGTGCAGTGCCTCATCGCGCAGGTCGGGCTGGGGGCGATGGTCTGGCTTGGCACCGCTGAGCACGAGCGCACGTACTCTGGTCGGTGCCAGCCGGGCGAGCTCGATCGCGCACGAGCCGCCGATCGAGCTGCCGCCGACCACCAGCGGTCCCCCACCCACCGTGTCGAGCACCGATCGGGCCCACGACTCGATGTCGTCGCCCAAGCCGTACAGCGTGGGCGTGAAGCACTCGTCGGCCAACCCCCGAACGGAGTCGCCGAACACCGATCCGTCCAACGGCAGGGGATGCAGCAGCACCAGTTTCACGGCGAACAGCCTGCCCGACAGCCAGCGTGGAACCGTCACCCGCTCTCTGTGATGTCCGCGAGACATCGGACAGGACCGAACCCTCGAGCGGGTCCGGTCCTGTCCGATTCTCAGATTCGTGTGGTGAGGATCGACATCACCATCCGCTGTCGGTGATCACGGGCCGGTGTAGCGGAAGATGTAGAGACCGAAATCCCGGTCGCTGGCGGCGACGTACTCCACTCCACCGCTCTGGAACACCTCGACGCCCCAGAAGTTGCTGCCGCCGGCGTCGATGAAGCGGCCGCGCTCGACGAGCTTGTCGTTCTCGACCTTGACCACCCGGAACCCGGCTGAGTAGTACGAGAAGTACGCGAGATTCGCCGTCGTCGGCGATGTGGCCACCTCGTGCACGGACAGGTCGCCGAATCCGGTGGCGAAGGCCGGATTCTGCGCCTCGGGAATGGCGTACGTGTCGAGCTGGGTCAGCTTGCCGGTGCCGTTGCTGAAGAGCCGAACGTAGCCCCACCCGTCGAACTCCACGGCGAAGCTGAGCACGTCGCCCATGGCGCCGACGGCGACCGGGAACGATGGTGGCGTCGGCCCGAGACAGTCAGCGTTGTTGTAGGAGATGTTGAAGATCGCGAAACCCTGACCTCGTGGTGCCACGCCGAAGGTCGGGATGTTGCCTTCGACGCTCATTCCGAGCGACTGGTTGCAGGCGTCGGACCCAGTGCGGTTGAAGATCAGCACGCCCTCGTAGCCACCGGCTGTGATGACGTTGGCGACCTTCTCGGTGAACGTGCACACTCCTCGTTCGACCACCGCGATCTGCGATCCGGCCAACAGCGGTGCGGGGGGGACCGTGTCGCCATTGCACGCGCGGCCCGCGAACACCGACGTTCCGGTGAGCGTCGTTCCGGCCGCCAGCTGACTAGTGTTGCTCCCGGTCGATGCGTTCAGCGGTGTTCCGTCGGAGATGTTGCTGGCCACGAGCGCATACGGTGCGAAGTCCTCGTCGGCACCGATCAGGTATGCGTTGTCGCTGGTGAACTCCGACTGATGGGCGTTGCCCTCCGGTGCGACGGTGAATCCTCTGTCGAATCGTTCGGTGTCGGGGTTCGGGAAATTGCTGTCGGCGATGTACGTCGGGGCCAACGGGTTCGTCATGTCGAGCAGCACGTAACCGCCATCCCAGTACGACACCGACATCACCTGCTTCCCAGCGATCTCCTTGACGATCACGTCGTGGCTGAACACCTCGACGAGATTCGCGGGCGTTGGCTGCAGGATCTGCGGGAACTTCACGTCGAGGTCGTACTCGGCGATGAGCTTGGCCTTCTTGGGGTCGGTGATGTCGATGATGTCGACGTCGACACCCTCTTCGTTGTCGATGATGACGGCATACGCCTTGGCGCCGGCATCCCAGGCGAACACGCTGTGGATCTCGTTCGCGTCCTTCTTGCCCTGGCCATTGACGGTGGAATCACCGAG
>JAYSLK010000785.1:0-4001 GCA_043725585.1 Actinomycetota bacterium | reverse complement strand
CAGATCCAGGTCTGCGGCGTGGCCTGATCGAGGAGATGACCACCATGACCGACTCGCCGACCGTCGCACGTCGCACGCTTCGCCCCGGCGTGGTGACCGGAGCGGACTACGACGCCCTGGTAGCGTCGGCCAAAGCGGGCGGATACGCGCTTCCCGCGGTCAACGTCACCGGAACGAACACCGTCAACGCTGTGCTCGAGGCTGCGGCGGCGAACCGCAGCGACGTGGTGGTGCAGCTCTCGAACGGCGGCGCGCAGTTCGTCGGCGGACAGGGACTCGCAGACGCTGCTGTGGCGAGGGTGCTCGGCGCGGTGTCGGCGGCACGACATGTGCATCTGATGGCCGAGCACTACGGGGTGTGCGTGGTGCTCCACACCGATCATGCCAACAAGAAGCTGATCCCATGGGTGGAGGGGATGCTCGACCACGGTGAACGGTTCTTCGCCGAGACGGGTCGCCCGCTGTTCAGTTCGCACATGCTCGACCTCTCCGAGGAGCCGCTCGAGTGGAACATCGCGGAGTGCGCTCGAGTGCTGCGCAGAATGGCCCCACTCGGCATGAACCTCGAGATCGAGCTCGGGGTCACCGGCGGCGAGGAGGACGGCATCGGTGGCGAGTTCGACGAGAGCGCCGACAACGCCAAGCTGTACACGCAGCCGGAAGACGTGTTGTACGCCTACGACGTGCTCCAGCCGATCGGCCGGTTCTCGGTAGCTGCGTCGTTCGGCAACGTCCATGGGGTGTACAAGCCCGGCAACGTGAAGCTGCGTCCAGAGATACTCAAGGCATCACAACAGCTGGTGTCGTCGACGCACGGTCATGATGCCAACCCCCTCGACCTGGTTTTCCATGGTGGGTCTGGCAGTGAGAAGGCGAAGATCTCCGAGGCGGTGAGCTACGGGGTGTTCAAGATGAACATCGACACCGACACCCAGTTCGCGTTCTCGAAGCCCGTCGGTGAGTTCGTCGAAGCTCACTCGATGGCGTTCAAGCATCAGATCGATCCTCTCGACGGCACGCCGTACAAGAGCTCGTACGATCCACGCAAGTGGCTGCGCGCAGCCGAGAAAGGCATGGTCGAACGCCTCGGAGAAGCATTCGCCGATCTGGGAGCCACCGGCAGGTCACTCGCCGGCTGAGGTCGGCAGCGCACGCGGTGAGATTGCTCAGCGCAGGGGGCGGATGACGAGTCCCGTCCGCAGCTTCGGCGTGAAGAACGTCGACTTCGGTGGCATCAGCAGGCCTTCATGAGCGGTGCGACGGATCTCGTCGATGCTGGTCGGTCGAATCAGGACGCCGGCGGCGACGTCGCCCGAGGCGACGAGATCGACCACCTGTTGCACGCCGTGCTGGTACGTCACGTCGATGTCGATGTCGCGCAACGCATGCTCGAGCAACGCGCCGTCGAGGTCGCGCACGCCTTCGAACGCCGACGCTCTGGGGGTGAGCCAGCTGCCGGAACCGTCGGCGCGAACCAGGCACAGTGCGCCTCGTGCGACGGTCTGGCGCCCGAATGATGCGTCGATTCGTCCCGCATCGGTGATCGAGAAGCACTCGGCCAGGACCGAGGTGAGCGCATCGATGTCGACGCCGCGGTACAGCCGATGGATCGCATCGATGCTGAGCTGGCTCTCCACCAGTTCACCCACGTAGGTGAGGGTGAGATCCCATGGTCCAGCGCCGTCGGTCCGGCGCCGCTCGTCGCGGTACGTGCGACTGATCGCATACCGGTGGTGTCCGTCGGCGATGAGGACAGGCGACGAACCCACGGCCGCGGCGATGGCTGCGATGCGCTCAGGATCAGAGACACGCTCCACCGTGTGGACGACGCCTTCGGCATCGGTACAGGTACCCACGACCTCGGCCGGAGCGATCAGCACGTCGGTGAGTCCGGCGGTGAGCGACAGACCCCACACGGGCGACAGGTTGGCCTGGGTCGCACGAGTCAGGTCGAGGCGATCGGTCTTGGCCTTCGGGGTCGTCCGCTCGTGTGGGAGCACGCCGCCCGCGCCCTCGTCGACGACTTCGAGTGCGCCGACCACGCCGACGGTCTTACGCACGGTGCCGTCCTCGGTGCTGAACCTCATGCGGTAGATCGTGAAGGTCGCTGCGTCGTCATGCACGAGCACGCCGTCGTCCTCCCAGGCGCGCAGGGTTCGTGCTGCCGTGGCGTAGCGATCAGGATCGTCCTCGGGTGCGGGGAGATCGATCTCGACGATGTTGTGAGGATGCTGGGCGCGCAGCGACGCAACGTCGGGACCCGACAACACGTCGTAGGGCGGCGCCGCTGCAGCGTCGAGGGAGATGTCGGGGTGGTAGCGAAGGGCCGGGAACGGTTCGAAACGGGGCACCCCCACAGATTGGCATCCGCGTGCAACGATGACACACCTATGCGGGCATCCGATCTGTTCCTCGCCGTCGATCGCTCGTGCTCCGTTCATGTTCAGATGCACCTGCAGATGCACATGCGGATGCACCTGCGGATGCACGCGACGGCGCAGCAATGACGTCGTCGACCGACGGCCGCCAAGGGCGGGCCGCGCAGTGCCCCGATGTCGTGCTCCTCGACCTCGATGGCGTCGTGTGGCTGGCCCATCGACCGATCCGCGGCTCTGTGGAGGGCATCGCTGCGCTTCGTGACGCAGGCGTGCGCGTGCTGTTCGCCACGAACAACTCGGGATCGACCGTGGCCGAACAGGTGACCGCGCTCGCGTCCATCGGCATCGAGGCCGAAGGCGATGTACTGACGTCGGCGATGGCCGGAGCCCTCCTGGTACACCGGGGAGAACGGGTGCTGGTCTGTGGTGGCCCCGGTGTGGTGGAGGCCGTGGAGTTGCGCGGGGCCACGGTGGTGACCGAGGGCCCGTGTGACGCAGTGATGGTGGGCTTCCATCGCACGTTCACCTACGAACGCCTGCGGCTCGCGGCGACGGCGGTGCATGCCGGAGCGCGCCTCATCGGCACGAACGACGATGCCACCTATCCGACGCCCGATGGTCCGATACCTGGTGGTGGAGCAATCCTCGCGGCGGTCGAGGTGGGTTCGGGCACGAAGGCGATCATCGCCGGCAAGCCATACGAACCGATGGCGGACCTCGTCCGGGAGCAGGTGGGCATGGTCGCGGCCCGGGATGCGGTGATGGTCGGTGACCGACCGTCCACCGATGGCAGGTTCGCACTCGAGCTCGGCTGTCGTTACGCGCACGTCTGGTCGGGCGTGACTCCACGAGGAGTCGTCGTGAACCCGACGCCCGACATGGTCGGTGACGATCTCGGCGATGTGGTGCGCCAGTTGCTCGCCCGGTGATGTGTCGCCCGGTGATGTGTCGCCCGGGGCGCGCTCGATCGCGACCGGCCGCGACGTGCCGCTTGACCTACCCTGGGTACGTGCGCCCTGGCAGTAGGCTGTGGTCATGACCGCAAACACGATCCTCAAGCGCCTGCTCGATGCCGGGATGCAGTTCACCGAGATGTCGCAGAGCACTGCCGAGAAGCTGGTGAACGATTTCGTCCACAATGGCCAGCTGCGCCGCAAGGACGCCGAAAAGACGGTGCAACAGCTGGTCGACCGGGGTCGGACATCGACGGAGCATCTGTTGAGCTCGGTGCAGTCCGAGGTCGCGAAGCAGCTGGGACGCTTCGCCGACCGCATCGACGACATCGAGGATCGGATCGAGGATCTCGCCGAGTCGCTCGGCATCGCCTCGAAGTCGAGGGTCGCGAAGACTTCGGCAACCCCCACAGCGGCCGCCGCCAAGACCGCACCTGAAGCGGCCACGAAGCCTGCGAAGAAGGCTCCTGCGAAGCAGGCTCGCGCGAAGAAGGTTGCGCCTGCGAAGGTTGCGCCTGCGAAGGTTGCTCCTGCGAAGAAGGCTCCTGCGAAGAAGGCGGGCACCAGTTCCGGCGTCGCGAAGGTCGCGACCAAGAAGGCCGCAAAGCGCTGACACGTGTCGCGGCGGGTGCGTCTCGACGCTGATCTGGTTCGACGAGGGCTCGTCCCG
>JAYSLK010000784.1:0-2882 GCA_043725585.1 Actinomycetota bacterium | reverse complement strand
GCCACGGCTGTTCGATGCCACCTCCGGCGCCGTCCTGGTGAACGGTGTCGACGTGCGCGACCTCGACCCGGTGGTGCTCGGTCAGAGCATCGGCCTCGTGCCTCAGCAGCCCTATCTGTTCTCGGGCACCGTCGCGAGCAACCTGCGCTACGGCCGCCCGGAGGCAACCGAGGCCGAGATGTGGCGTGCGCTCGAGGTCGCTCAGGCCGCCGACTTCGTTCGCGCCATGCCGGGTGGACTCGACACCCCGATCGTGCAGGGCGGCAGCAACGTCTCGGGCGGCCAGCGGCAGCGGCTGGCCATCGCCCGCGCGCTCGTGCGACGCCCGCAGATCTACCTCTTCGACGACTCGTTCTCCGCCCTCGATGTGGCCACCGATGCCCGTCTGCGAGCCGCGTTGAAACCAGAGACCAGCGATGCCGCGGTGCTGCTGGTCGGACAACGAGTGGCGACGATCGCCCAAGCCGATCAGATCGTTGTGCTGGAGGACGGACGTCTGGTCGGCATCGGCACTCACGACGAACTGTTGGCGACATGCCCCACCTATGGTGAGATCGTCGAGTCGCAACTCCAGGTGGACGCAGCGTGAGCACCGACGAGTCCGTGCGCTCCACGATCGCCAACGCCGGCGATGCCGCCGCCAGCGGGTCGGACGACGCGACGCGGCCCGCGGAAGCGATCAAGCCGCCGTCACCCGATGCGCGAGCCGGTGCCGGCGGTCGTTTCCACTCGGTCGGTGTGCCCACCGAACGATCGAAGGACTTCCAGGGCACGGCATCACGGTTGGCCACACGCATGCGCGCCGAGCAACTGGGCGTGCTCGTGGTGATCGTCCTCGCCGTCGTCAGCGCATCGATGGTCGTCGTGGGCCCGAAGGTGCTGGGCTGGGCAACCGACGAGGTGTTCGATGGCATCACCGGACGCAACGGTGCCGACGGGATCGACTTCGGCCGGCTGCGCGGCATCCTGCTGTTCGCGCTCGGCCTCTACCTGGTTTCCTATGCGCTGTCGTCGTTGCAGGCGTGGTTGCTGGCGGGCATCGTGCAGCGGACGATGAACCGGCTACGCAACGACGTGGAGGCCAAGCTCAACCGACTCCCCCTCGGCTATGTCGACAGCCAGCCTCGCGGCGACCTGTTGAGCAGGGTCACCAACGACATCGACAACGTCGCCCAGAGCCTGCAGCAGACCCTCAGTCAGCTGCTGACCTCGGCACTGACGATCACCGGCGTGCTCGCCATGATGTTCTCGATCTCACCGCTGCTGGCCATCGTCGCCGTGGTCACCGTGCCGACGTCGGTGCTCTCGATGAAGGCGATCGCCAAACGATCGAAGAGTCGCTTCATGGCTCAGTGGAAGCACACCGGAGCGCTGAACGCCCAGGTCGAAGAGGTGTTCACCGGGCACGCGATCGTGAAGGCCTTCGGTCGGCAGGGCGAGGCCCGGGAGCGCTTCGCAGCGACGAACCAACAGATGTACCAAGCCGGGTTCGAAGCGCAGTTCGCTGCTGGGTCGATCCAGCCGATGATGATGTTCCTCGGCAATGTGGGCTACGTCGCGATCGCCGTCGTCGGCGGCCTGCGGGTCTCGTCGGGTGCTCTGGGCCTGGGAGACGTCCAAGCCTTCATCCAGTACCAGCGTCAGTTCACGATGCCGCTCACCCAGTTCGCCTCGATGATCAACGTGTTGCAGTCCGGCATCGCGTCGGCCGAGCGGGTGTTCGAGCTGCTCGACGCTGCCGAGGAGTCCGCCGATCCCACGACATCCGACACGCCATCGGCAGCGGCCGGCCGCGTTGAGTTCGAACACGTGTCGTTCAGGTACCAAGCAGATCGTCCGCTCATCCACGACCTGTCGCTCGTGGCCCAGCCTGGAACGACGGTCGCGATCGTGGGACCCACCGGTGCCGGCAAGACCACCCTCGTCAACCTGCTCATGCGCTTCTACGACCTCGACGATGGTCGAATCACCCTCGATGGCCGCGACATCGCCGCGATGCCGCGCCCCGAGCTGCGCAATCAACTCGGCATGGTGCTGCAGGACACCTGGTTGTTCGGTGGCACGATCCTCGAGAACATCCGGTACGGCAACCCCGACGCGACCGACGAGCAGGTGCACGCCGCAGCTCGCGCGACCTATGTCGACCGGTTCGTTCACTCGCTGCCGCTCGGCTATCAGACCCTGATCGCCGACGAGGGGAGCAACGTGAGTGCCGGCGAGAAGCAGCTCATCACGATTGCGCGGGCGTTCCTGTCCGACCCGACGATCCTGATCCTGGACGAAGCCACCAGTTCGGTCGACACCCGTACCGAGGTGCTGATCCAACGAGCGATGGCCGCTCTGCGTCAGGAACGCACGAGCTTCGTGATCGCCCACCGTCTGTCGACCATCCGAGACGCCGACGTGATCCTGGTGATGGATGCAGGTCAGATCGTCGAACAGGGCAACCACCGGGACCTGCTGGCCCATCGTGGTGCGTACTTCGAGCTGTACCAATCGCAGTTCGCCGGCGCGGCCACCGATCTCATCTGACCGCACCCGGACCCTCGGCGTGCTGTCGCCGGTTCGGCCCCACGTCCCTCATGTCGGGTACCGTCGGCCCGTCATCGACTTCTGGGGGCCCTTGTCATGAAGACCGCGATCACCGACATGTTCGGCATCGATGTGCCGATCCTCGCCTTCACCCACTGCCGCGACGTCGTCGCCGCAGTGACGAAGGCCGGCGGCATGGGCGTCCTGGGCGCCGCGGCGCACTCTCCGGAGCAGTTGGAGATCGACCTGAGGTGGATCGAGGACGAGATCGGCGACCGCCCATACGGCGTCGACGTCATCGTGCCGGCGAAGTACGCCGGATCCGACGAGGGTGGCCTGACGATGGAGGG
>JAYSLK010000783.1:0-1585 GCA_043725585.1 Actinomycetota bacterium | reverse complement strand
GATCATCGCTGCGGTGTGGTTGGCCGGTCGTCGGCTGGAGCGCAGCGGTGCCGGCACCCGTGACGATATGAGCTCGATTGCGGTGTGGGGGGTCGTGGGCGGTGTCGTTGGTGCACGGCTCTATCACGTCGCCACCGACTGGAGCCGTTTCAGCGACGACTTCGAACGTATACCGCTGATCTGGAAGGGTGGTCTCGGTATCCCTGGCGGGTTGATCGGTGGTGTCGCCGTCGGCTTCTTCGCGGCGAAGCGTCGAGGCGTGCCGTTTCCCGAGCTTCTCACGGCGGTCGCGCCGGCGATCCCGCTCGCGCAGTCGATCGGTCGTTGGGGCAACTGGTGGAACCAGGAACTGTTCGGGCGCGCCACCGACCTGCCGTGGGCGTTGCAGATCTCCGACGACAAGCTCCCGACCGGATATGTGCCAGGGACGACGTTCCATCCGACGTTCCTATACGAATCGCTGTGGAACCTCGCCTTGTGTGTAGCGCTGCTGCAGATCGAGCGCCGCTGGAACTTGCGCCCAGGTCGTCTCTTTGCCCTGTACCTCGTCGGCTACTTCACCGGACGTGTCTGGATCGAGGGGCTCAGGATCGACCCTGCCCATGTGATCGGGCCGCTGCGACTGAACCAGTGGGTCTCGATCGCCGTCGTCCTGACTGCCCTCGGGTTCCTCGTCGTCGATCGACGCAGGGCACGCGGCACAAGCGTCGACGCCGAGTCGTCCGCCGCACTTCGGGAAGCCATGCGATGAATGAACCTGCGGGGGCATCGCGTCCCGAAGCCGCGGTGTACACCCGGCGTCGTCTCGTTGTTGCGACTGCGACGGTGCTTGTCCCGTCGTTGTCGTACTCGCTGCTGCGTCGTGAATCCGTCCGATCCGAGTCGACGGCGTCGTCGACAACGTCGTCGACGATCGACGCTGCGAGCTCGGTTCCGTCGATCGGATCGATGGTTCCGGAATCCACGGTCGCGTCGGCGGCGGTGCCGTTGGTTGCTTTCGATCACTCGCTTGCCGTTGGGGCGAGTGGTTCGAAAGTGACTGCGTTGCAGGATCGGCTGCGAAGACTCGGGTTTGATCCGGGCCCGACTGACGGCTTGTTCGGTCCGGCGACCGAGCGAGCGGTGTGGGCGTTCGAGAAGTTCCTTCTCGATGTGGACCGCGCCGACGTGACTGGTGTGGTGACGCCGGAGATGTGGGTGCAGATGAACGAGCCGATCGAGGTTCGGCCGCGCCGGGCGAACTCCGGCACACACCTGGAGGTGCTGCTCCCGAAGCAGGTCGCGGTCCTCTACGTCGAGAGTCAGGTGCGGCTGATCACGCACATCTCGAGCGGCTCAGGTGAGGAGTGGTGCGCTGTGGTCGTGGTCGACAACGACGATGGCACGCTGAGCGAACAAGGGATCTGTGGTGTGGCTACGACGCCAGGGGGCGTGTTCCACTTCGAGCGCCGCGTCTTTGGTTGGCGGGACTCGAAGCTCGGGCGGCTGTACAACCCGGTGTACTTCAACTACGGCATCGCTGTCCACGGTGCCTCGAATGTGCCGTCGTTCCCGGCGTCGCGTGGGTGCGTGCGGATGCCCATGC
>JAYSLK010000782.1:0-2701 GCA_043725585.1 Actinomycetota bacterium | reverse complement strand
CGCCGCACCGACAACCGCGCCGTCAACGCGTACCAGAAGCTGCTCGAGTGGGAGATCGTCAACCAGCCCATTGGCATGAAGCTGCTCGAACGCGGTCTGGCGCCGGTGCTGGGCAAGAGCCTGATCGTCTACGGGCACAAGCCTGCACACCTGTCGACGACCGAGATGGAACCGGAGTCGTGACCACGGTCCCGAACCTCGATGGCGTCCTGAGCGCGGACGAACTCGTGCAGAGCGCCGAGTCGATCGTGTCGTTGCAGCTCGACACAGGGATGATCCCGTGGTTCGTCGACGGTCACTGCGATCCCTGGAACCATGTCGAGACCGCCATGGCGCTCGACGTGGCCGGCTTCCACCACGAGGCCGAGCGCGCCTACGAGTGGTTGGTCGACATGCAACGGCCGGACGGGAGCTGGTGGAACTACTACCTGCCGGACGGATCGGTGGAAGAAGCCAAGCTCGACACCAACGTGTGCGCCTACATCGCGACCGGTGCCTGGCATCACTGGCTGTGCACCTGGGATCGCGCGTTCGTCGACCACCTCTGGCCGACGGTCGAGCGAGCCCTCGATTGGGTGCTCGGCATGCGCAAGAGCAACGGAACCGTGCTGTGGGCTCGCACCGAAGACACGCTGCCGTGGGACTACGCGCTGCTCACCGGGTCGTCCAGCATCCAACATGCGCTCCGATGCGGGGCGCGTCTCGCCCGGTTGATCAACGAACCGAGACCTGACTGGCACGACGCCGCCGAGCAGATGGCGTACATCGTCGCCAACCATCCCGAGGCGTTCGAGCCGAAGCATCGCTGGGCGATGGACTGGTACTACCCGGTTCTGAGCGGCGCCGTGACGGGCGAGGACGCGAAAGCTCACCTCGCCGACAATTGGGACGTGTTCGCGATGGAGGGCAAGGGCATTCGTTGCGTGAGCGATGAGCCGTGGATCACCGCGTCGGAGACGGCCGAGGCGGCGATCGCCTACGCGACGAGCGGCGACTTCTCGACCGCAACCGACCTGCTGGCATGGACCAGATCGCACCGACTGGACGACGGCTCGTACTGGACCGGCATCGTGTACCCCACACTCGAACGATTCCCGTTCGGCGAGACCTCGGCCTACACCGCGGCGGCGGTGATCCTCGCCGCCGATGCGATCACCGGTGCGTCGCCGGCCAGCACGGTGTTCACCCCGCGACAACGCGACTGACCAGGTCGGCGCCCCGACCGACGTCGATGACGTCGCAGGGCTCAGCACCTCGGAGGGTCCGTTCCGATCGACGAGTGCACGATCGATCCTCTTCATCGAGGCGAGGTGATGAGGCTGGCATGATGTGGCGGTGAGCATCTCCACCACCGACGTACTCGTTCCACTCGCGCTCGATGCGCTGACAGCGTGTGGTGCGACCGGCCTGTCGGCCGACGGCGCGCACCGTGCCCGCACGCCGGTGACGGGCGGGCAACTCGGCGCCGTAGACGCAACGGTGGCAATCGGCGATGCCGTCGACCGCGCGACGGAGGCATTCCGGGTGTGGCGCACCACGCCGGCGCCACGGCGAGGTGAGCTCGTGCGAATCCTCGGGACGCTGTTGCGCGCCCACAAGAGCGACCTCGCCCGGATCGTGCAACTCGAGGCGGGCAAGATCGAGAGCGAGGCCCTCGGCGAGGTGCAGGAGATGATCGACATCTGCGACTTCGCCGTCGGCCTCAGCCGTCAGCTCCACGGTCTCACGATCGCCTCCGAGCGTCCAGGGCACCGATTGATGGAGCAGTGGCATCCGCTCGGGCCCACTGCGGTCATCACGGCCTTCAACTTCCCGGTAGCTGTCTGGTCCTGGAACGCCGCGCTGGCGCTGGTGTGCGGGAACACGGTGATCTGGAAGCCGAGCGAGCTCACCCCGCTCACCGCGCTCGCCACCGACGCGCTGCTGCGACGCGCTGGCGCCGAGCTCGGAGCGCCTGCACACCTCAACCAAGTGGTCCTCGGCGATGGCGCCGTCGGTGCCGAACTGGTGGCGAGCGACGGGGTGCCGCTGGTGAGCGCCACGGGTTCCACGGCGATGGGTGCGAAGGTTGCCCCCGTCGTTGCTGCTCGATTCGGACGTTCCATCCTCGAACTCGGGGGGAACAACGCGGCGATCGTCACCGAGTCGGCCGATGTGGCGCTCGCCGTCCGTGGCATCACGTTCTCGGCCGCTGGTACCGCCGGTCAACGGTGCACATCGTTGCGACGGTTGATCGTGCATCGTTCACGACTCGACGAAGTGTTGTCGAAGGTGGGCACGGCCTTCGAGTCGCTGCCGGTCGGCGACCCTCTGCGCGCCGAGACATTGGTCGGGCCCCTCATCACCCCGGCTGCGCATGCAGCCATGGTTCGGGCGCTCGGCCAGGCGACCGCCGACGGCGGCACCGTGGTGGCCGGCGGCGAGCAGTTGTACGTCGACGAGGCCCCCGGCGCGGCCTATGTGCGTCCGGCACTGGTCGCGATGCCGACCCAGAGCGACATCGTGGAGACCGAGACCTTCGCCCCCGTGCTGTACACGATGGGCTACGACGACTTCGACGAGGCGATCGCTCTGCACAACGCCGTACCCCAAGGCCTGGCCAGCAGCATCTTCACCACCGACGTACGCGACGCCGAACGGTTCATGGCGGCCGATGGGAGCGACTGCGGCATCGCCAACGTGAACATCGGCCCGAGCGGCG
>JAYSLK010000781.1:0-4887 GCA_043725585.1 Actinomycetota bacterium | reverse complement strand
GCGACGACCCTGGCCAGGACGGTGGTCGTCGTGTCGCTGTTCGCCACGGGTCGCCTGACGGTGATGGCGTACGTGGTGGCCAACGTCGCGGTGTTGTTCCTCGTCTCGCTGGTCGCGCTGCGACTCGTGGGTCGCAAGTTCGGGTTCGTGTTCCTGCCGGGGCCGTTTCGGTGGTCGATGATGAAGACGAACGGCACCTACTCCGTCGGGATCTCCGCGTACTCGTTCCAGAACGATGGTGAAAAGACGGTGATGACCGCCAACAACCTCACCACCGACACGGGTCTCTACACCGCCGCGTATCGCGTCGTGATGATGGGTTTGGTGCCCATCGGAGCGTTCATGGCGGCCTCCCACACGAAGATCCTCGAACAGGTCGAGAACCAACGAGGTCATCACCTCCGGCTGTCGGCGAAGTACGCCGCGATCCTTGGCGTGTACGGGCTGATCTTCTCGATCGTCGCGTTCTTCGCTGCCCCCCTGCTGCCCCTCCTGGTCGGCGACAAGTTCGAACAGTCGGTCGAGATGATGCGCTGGTTGTCTCCCATCGTCTTCCTCCGCGCCATCGGCGCCACGCCGGTCAACGGTCTGCTGGGCCTCGGGCGAATGGGCACCCGCACCTTGGTGATCGTCGTGGTCGCGGCGATCAGCGTGGTGCTCTACATCGTCATGATCCCTCTGTGGGGATGGAAGGGCGCGGTGATCGCCACCATGATCGGTGAGGTGCTCAACGTCATCACCGCCTGGGGCGCCCTCATCATCCTGCAGCGAAAGCACGATCGCACCATTCCTGTCGAACCCGTTTCACCGCGCACCCCTCTGGAGACCATGTCATGAGCGGCGTCACCTCCACGCCGCCGTCGGCGTCACCCGTCGATTGGAAGCATCAACGCATCAAGGTGGCGATCTGCACGTACCGCCGACCCGATCTGTTGGCTCGCCTGCTTCGCGCCGTCGTCGACCTCCACGACACGTCTCACCCGGCATCGCTCGGGGTGGTCGTCGTCGACGACAGCCCCGAGCGTGAGGGCGGTTCCGTGGTGCAAGGCGTGCAGGCGTCTTCTTCGCTGCCGATCGAGTACATCGGTCTCGGCTCGCAGAACATCGCTCAGGCGCGCAACACCGCACTCGAAGCGGCGCTCGCCGGATCGGACTGGGTCGCGTTCCTCGACGACGACTGTGCACCCCATCTCGACTGGCTCGACCGCCTGTTCGACGTCCAACAGGATCACGATGCCGACATCGTCACCTCGGGCGTCCGCTACGTGGCGCCGCCGACGGCACCCAAGTGGCTGAAGGAAGACAACTTCATCGAGGACTTCAACCCGTACGGTGACGGCGATGTGCCCGACCACGGGTGCATGGCCAACGTGCTGCTGCGCTCGTCGTGGTTCCTCGACCACAGCGATGTTCGCTTTCAACGGCACCTCGGCGAGACCGGTGGCGAGGACATGTTGTTCCTCGACAGCGCCGCCGGAACCGGTGCCGTCATGCGTTGGAGCTCGTCCGGCCTGGTCGACGAGCAGTTGTCAGACGAACGGCTGAGCCTGAGGTACATGCTGTATCGGGCACTCTGGTATGGCAACAACAACGTGCTGGTGAACCTCCAAGCTGGGTGGAGTTCGCGCTCGCGGCTGCTGCTGAGGTGCGGCAAGCGCTTCCTGCTGCTCATCGTCACCACGCTCGCGGCAATCGTGAGGCCAAAGCACTTCCGTTGGCGCAAGCGTCTGGCCGAACTGCTGCACATCATCGGGATGGCGAGCGGTCTCGTCGGCGTGAGGTTGAAGCATCGATGACGAACGATGCACGTAGCGCCCGGTCGATGGCGCCTCCTGACCGGCGGTGGTCGTCGTGAGTGACCTCGCGGTGCCCGACCTGTCGGTGGTGCTGGCCACCAAGAACCGGCCCGATCTCGCCGCGCGGATGTGTCGCAGCATCCTTCGCAGCAAAGGGGTCGAGCTCGAGATCATCGTGGTCGACGACGGTTCGTCGGCCCCGGCGGCCGCTGCGCTCGCGGAGATGTCTTCCTCGAACGAACGAATTCGCCTTGCTCGGAACGAGACGTCACGAGGGCCGGCCTCGGCTCGCAACATCGGACTCGAGCTCGCGCTCGGCCGTTGGACCTCGTTCGTCGACGATGACGACCTGGTGAGTCCTGAGTTCTATCGCACCGTCCTCGATCGCCTCGAGGCTGGAGGCTCGTGCTGGGGTTTTGGTGCAGCGGTCTCGATCGACGACGATCTCCGTGTGATGGGCAGCCGTCCGGCGCGGACGCCGGTGCCGATGCTGGAGGCGCTGCTTCGCGAGAACATCGTTCCCGCCAGCGGGCTCGCTGTCACGGCCGCGACCGAGGTGCTGCGTTCGATTCGTGGCTTCGACGCCGACTGCGTCGGCGTCGAGGACTGGGATCTCGTGATCCGACTTGCCCGCGAGAGTGAACCGGTGATGGTCGCCGAACCCATGCTGGCGTTCAGAAGCGTGAGCGCTGGATCGGTGAGCGCCGACACGCAACGGTTGTACGAGGCCGCCAAGGTGCTCCGCCGCAAGTTCGCCGACGACTACCGCCGGCTCGGGATCGACATCGACTGGGCTGCCCTCGATCGATATCTGGTGACGGGCGACCTCGCTGCGAAACGACGGGTTCCCGCAGCCAGGCGATCGCTTCGGGCGGCGTGGAAGCGACGGAGCCCGCGTCTGCTGGCCAAGGCGGCGCTGATCTTCGTCAGCCCCCATCTCGCCGCGTGGCAGGCTCGTCGGCGGATGGCCACGATGGTGCCGGCACAGATCTCGGTCTACGCCCGATCCTGGCTCGACGACTTCGCCGCCGAGATCCGGACCGGCTGAGCGACCGAGATCCGTTGGGCCTGAGCCGCCGGCAACGTGTCAGGCCGTGTCGTGGGCTCGGCGGAGGGCGACCTCGAGCTCGACCACGTTTCGGTGGATGTCGTGCGCAGTGGTCACGGCCTCGCGTGCAGCCATCACGATCTGATCGCGTTCGGGTGACTCGAGCGCGGAGCGAAGGGCGATGGCGAGTGCATCGGCATCACCGGCGGGCACCACCCAACCGGTGTGACCGTTCACGACGAGCTCGGGGATCCCGCTGATGAACGTGGTGACCACCGGCACGCCGACGGCCATCGCCTCCATGATCGACACAGGCAGACCTTCGGCGAACGATGGCAGGCAGAACACGTCTGCATCGCGAAGGGCGGCAGCCACCCCCGACGGAGCAAGGACGCCGACGAACTCGACGAGATCGGCGACTCCGGCGTCGGCGACCGCTGCCCTCAGATCGGCCTCGAGCGGGCCCGATCCGATGAAGCGGGCCCGAACGTCGAGGCCACGTGAACGGAGTCGCTCGAGCGCCCCAACCAGCACGAGGTGACCCTTCTCGGCGGAAAGACGCGCCGTCACCACGACCGTCGGCACCCCGATGGGCGCCCGCGAGCCGCGGAAGACGAAGTCGTCGAAGTCGAGGCCGCAGCGCACGATCTCGATCTTGGGCCACGACGAGACCGGGGCGATGCGCATGAGTTGTGAGCGGGTGAAGTGGCTGATGCACACGACCCCGTCGGCGGCTTCGAGCTTGTCTGCGAGTCGGGAGGTGTCCTCGGTGACGAACTCGTGCCAGCCGTGGATCGTCACGGTCCACGTGAATGGCCGACCGCCGCGTCGGGTGCGGACGTCGTTGGCGAACGCAGCGGTGAACCAGGCCACCGTCGCCGGCACCTGCCCGAAGTGGGCGTGCAGGCCGTCACAGCGGTGGGCTCGGCAGTGACGCCACACGAGCATCGCCTCGAGGAACTGCAAGAACTGCTTGCGAATGCGTGTGAGGTCGCCGTGGGTGCCCCCGAAGGCTCGGCGGACGCCGCGCAGGGCCGCGACCGGGTGCCGCACGATGATGCCGACGAGGGTGATCGCCACCCCGACCGACGCTGCCTTCACCACGAAGGTTCGCCCCGCATCGGAGCGATCACTGTCGGTGAGCAGTTGGCTGTCGGGCGCCCGGTTCAGCGAGATAGGTACGATCTCGATGCCCCGGGCTTCCAGGGCGTGGATCTCGCGTTGGATGAAGGTGTGCGACACCGCTGGGTAGTCGGTGGAGAGATAGGCGATCCTCATGCCCGTTCGAGGCTACCCACGGTCGCCGTCACCGACCGTGACACTCGGTGCGGTGGGGATGATGGGGCCATGGGATCGCCGACTTGAGACTGCAGCACGGCGGTCAGCGACGTGTCTGGACCAACAGAGGTCGGGCGTCGCTCCGCGGACGTTGAAGTGCTTCGGATCGCGGGTTGGCACGAGCCACGTCGGGCCGGTAGCGTTCCACAGTCAATTTACGTCCGGGTGAGCCCCTCCAATCGTCGAAGACGATGCGAGGGGGACCACACGGCAACAACTCAACTCGGTGCTCCGCCGGTCAGTACGACCTGCGGAGCATTTGCGTGAACGGCGCTCGTTTCAGTCCGGCGCCCAGCGGAGTTGCCAGCACAAGTACCAGCTCAGACAGGTTGAAGACACTGCCCGGCGCATTCCGGGTCCGAAGGAAAAGGCTGCCGACATGGCACTGAAAGCGATCGTTGGCGAGAAAGTCGCCATGAGCCAGGTGTGGGTGAACGACAAAGTCGTCCCTGTCACCGTGCTCCGCGTCGAGCCTGCACGCATCGTGCAGGTGAAGACCACCGAGCGCGACGGCTACACCGCCCTGCAGGTCACCTACGGTCACAAGGACGCGAAGAAGTTGACCAAACCCGAGGCAGGCCATTTCGCGAAGGCCGGCGTACAGCCGGGTCGTCGCCTGGTGGAACTGCGACTCGACTCGGTGGACGGCTTCGAGGTCGGCCAGGAGATCACCGTCGATCAACTCTCCCAGGGTGAGAAGGTCGA
>JAYSLK010000780.1:0-1914 GCA_043725585.1 Actinomycetota bacterium | reverse complement strand
TCATCGCCGAGAGGGCTGCCCGTGGCCCGATCGCTCGCGCCAGGCGGCTTCCGCTGAGCGACCCGACGAAGGCGGCCACCGCGCCGACCGCGATGAGTGTGCCGAACCCCGTCGGTGAACTCTCGAGTTCCTCGGTGACCATGACGACAAGCAGGCTGATGCCCGCCGAGGCCCCGAAGTAGTACAGAACCGTCGCAGCGGTGAGTGGTCCGAGGACTCGATGCCGGCGAAGCCACCGAAGCCCCTCACGCGCGTCGTCCCGGACCGATGACCTGGCGGCCGGCTCGTCCCGCGAAGCGGATGCCGGGAGTCTGCTGAACGGCAGCACAGAGCCGAGGTAGCTCAACGCGTCGATCAGGAACGGAAACCACGGAGCAAACCCGAACGCCACCGCACCGATCGGGCCTCCCGCGACATCGTTCGTCACGATCTCGACGCTCGCGATCCGGCCGTTGGCGGTGTCGAGGTGTTCGTCATCGACGACGGTGGGAACCAGGGCGACGATGGATGGATCGACCAGGATCTCCCCAGCGGTGATGAGGAACGACACCACACACAGTTGCCACACTGCGACGACCTCGGCGAGCACCAGCAACGCAAGGCATGCCATCACCACACCGCGCCACGCCTGCGTGATCAGGATCGTGCGGCGGCGGTTCCATCGGTCGACGAACACTCCGCCTGCCGGAGCGACCGTGACCCACGGCAGGAACTGCGCTGCCGTGACCGAACTGATCAGCAGCGGCGACGACGTCACTTCTGCGGCCAACAACGGCAATGCAGCCAGCCGGATCCCGTCACCGGTGTTGCTGATCAGAGAACCAGCGAGGAGCGACCTGAAACCAGGCCCCAACGAACCATTCGCGGAGCGCACGGCACGGACCGTACTCTCGGAGGTGCAGCTCGATGAGCCGTCACACCACCGGACGTCAGTTGAGGCCCTTGGCGGCGTTGTCGTAGCGGGTGTAGGCGCCGTTGAACACGAGCCGCACCACGCCGGTGGGGCCGGAACGATGCTTGGCGATGATCACCTCGGCCAGACCCTTGTCCGGCGTCTCGCGGTTGTAGACCTCGTCGCGATAGAGGAACATCACCACGTCGGCGTCCTGTTCGAGCGAACCCGACTCACGCAGGTCCTGGAGCATCGGGCGCTTGTCGGCGCGAGCCTCGAGATTTCGGCTGAGCTGACTGAGGGCCACGACCGGCACCTCCAGCTCACGAGCCAGGATCTTGAGGCCACGGCTGATCTCGCTCACCTCGAGTTGACGGTTCTCGGAGTTCGAGCCACCGCTCATCAGCTGGAGGTAGTCGATCACGATCAGGGACAGGCCCCCGAAGCGCGCCTTCATCCGTCGAGCCTTGGCACGAATCTCCATCACCGTGACGCGTGGGTTGTCGTCGAGGAACAACGGCACGTCGAGTCGGTTGATCGCGCGGCCGATCTTGGTCCAGTCGCTGTCGACGAGCCGGCCGGTTCGGAGCTTCTGCGAGTCGACTCGCGCCTCGCTCGACAGGATTCTCTGGGTGAGCTCGGCGTGGCCCATTTCGAGGGAGAAGAACAATGCCGGCTTCTTGGCGGTCATCGCGATGTGCGTCGCCATCCCCAGTCCGAACGCCGTCTTTCCCATCGCAGGCCGGGCACCGACGATGTTGAGCGTGCTGGGCTGGAGGCCCGACATGATCTCATCGAGGTCGTTGAAGCCGGTCGCCACGCCGGTGATGGTGTCACCGCGATCGAAGGTCTCCTGCAGTTTGTCCATCGCGAGCGGCAGCAGGTCACTGAGCGGCATCGTGGAGTCGATGACCCGGTCCTCGGCCACTTCGAACATCTTCGTCTCGGCCTCGTCGAGCGCCTTCGTGACGTCGTCGGGCTCCATGTACGCGAGCTCGGCGATCTCGCTCGCCACACTGATC
>JAYSLK010000779.1:0-4681 GCA_043725585.1 Actinomycetota bacterium | reverse complement strand
GCCGGCGATGTCGAACTTCGCGTACGGGAAGAAGAACGGATGGGTGAAGCTCAGCGCCAGTCGCTGGATCTCCAGGTTCACCACCGGGATCTTGGCCATTCCGTGCCCCTCCCTCTCGTCGTGCGGTTCGTGGTTCTCGGCGTCGCTGCCGTCATCGGCCCGATCACCACGCTTGCCCGACAGATCGAGCACGGGCCACCGCCGAGCAGCGGCGACCAACACCATGCGGGGGTCGGGATTCACGACGTACGGGCTGCCGACCGCAGCCAGCAACGGCGTGTCGTAGACGCTGTCGCTGTAGGCGAAGCTGTGCGCCAGATCGAAACCATTGCGTTCGGCCCACTCACGAACGGCTGCGAGCTTGCCCGCGCTCCACACGAAGGGGCCAGTGATCGTGCCGTCGTAGGTTCCGTCGGCGTTGACGCCGTAGCGGGTTGCGACGACATCGTCGAGGCCGAGCAGATCGGCGAGCGGCTTGACCAGATCGTAGGGCGTTGTCGTCGCGAGCACGATCGGCCGACCCGCGGCGCGATGTTCGGCGAACAGCCCAGCGGCGAGCGGTTGCATCATGGCGACGAGTTCGGGGCCCGCCTGTTCGGCGGCGCGCTGGATCGCTGCCCGGGACTTGCCCTTGGCCAGCGCAGCACCCTGGCGGGCGATGGCCATCGATGGCAGCGTCTCACCGACGGTGTTGAACAGCTTGAACAACAGCGATTCACCCGGGATCGACCTGCTCACCAGGCCCGCTGCCTTCATCGCGTGGGAGAACACCTCTCCCGACGCCCCGGCGAGCAGGGTGCGATCGAGATCGAAGAAAGCCGCTCCACGCGGCGTCGCCGTCGCCATGGAACGGCACACTACGGCAGCGCGTGACCTGGGGGAACAGCGATGTTCGAGAAACGCAGGAATCCGAACCCGGACGGCGGCGTCCGACGATTCAGAACAGGCGGAAAACGGGAAAGACCCCGCTTGGGGGAAGCGGGGTCTCTCAACCGAAACCCGGCGACTTGGGGGTGCCGCCTTCATGGGTTCTTGTCGAGCGATCCCCTGGGGGAGGGATCGCTTCGATCAACATGTGAAAGTATGCACGTGAACATCTGATCTTTCAAGTTGGAATCCCGGATACTTGGTATCGTTTTTCGAGATGGATCTCCGGCAGCTCACAACCCTCGTGGCGATCGCCGACCACGGATCGTTCTCGGCCGCCGCTCGGGCGCTGTACACGGTGCAATCCAACGTCAGCGGCCACATCGCGAGACTCGAAAAGGAGCTGGGCGTC
This sequence comes from Actinomycetota bacterium, assembly GCA_043725585.1. GTDB lineage: Bacteria > Actinomycetota > Acidimicrobiia > Acidimicrobiales > Ilumatobacteraceae > VFMC01. Next base: position 3,402 of record JAYSLK010000779.1, on the reverse strand, counting down.
ATCCTGGTCGACCGCCAGCGGGGCGGCCTCACCGACGAAGGCATGATGGTGGTCGAGCGCGCCCGCAGGGTGCTGCACGAGCTGGAGGACATCACCGCCGACATCGCCTCGCGCGGCGACGACGTGACCGGTGAAGCCCGCTTCGGCTCGATCGGCACCACGGCTCGCTGGCTGCTCCCCCAGCTGCTTCCGCACATGGAGCGCGTGCACCCCGGCGTCCACGTCACCGTGCACGAGGGCAACACCACGGCGCTCGTGCCCAGGGTCGTGTCGGGCCACCTCGACGCGGCGGTCGTGCATCTGCCGATCGACGACACCGACGTGACCGTGCACCCTCTGTTCGCAGAGGATCTCGTGCTGCTCGCCCACCACAAGCATCCGCTCGCCCAGCACGACTTGATCCGCTTGCCTGCCCTCGCGCACACGCCGCTGCTGCTGCCCCCCACCGGCACCGCCCTCCGGCGGATCATCGACCGGGCGTGCGGGGCCGTCGACACCACGCTCACGGCGCAGGCCGAGATCGATGGGGTGAGACTCCTCGCCTCGCTCGCCTTCGAGGGCTACGGGGCTGCGATCGTTCCGGCGACGGCCATCCCCCGCTGGTTGAAGGGCGACTTCAAGCGCATCGCCGTGCCCGAACTGCCCCGGCGGGTGGTCGGGTGGGTGCAACGCAAGCGACCGGCGCCGAGCGCCCCCACCAAGGCCCTGCACGAGGCGTTGCGCGAGGTGATCTCCAAGCAGGGCGAGCGTCAGCCGGGTGTGCACGTCGGTGCCGATGCCTTCCCGTTCGGCACCGGCCGCCTGACCTGACGGCCGCTGACGGTCGAGCTGCACTGAGTAGGGTGACCGCCATGTCACTCGCCATCCGGGCTCGCGTGCCCGGCATCGTCTCTGCCGACGTGCGAGATGTGGATGGCCGTCCGGTGGTGTGGGTCGACGTCGACGCCGCGGAGAAGCAGGGAGCGCTCTCGTCGGCCTCGTCCTCGCAGATCGAGGCGGCGGCCGTGCTGGCTCGTACCAAGGGCCTCCCTTTGGTCGCTGTCGTTCGGTCCAGCGGTGCCGACATCGCCGAGGGCCTCGCGGCGCTCCACGGCTGGGGGCTCGCAGCGCGAGCCATCGCCGACTGCTCGGGAGTCGTCCCCGTGATCATGGTGGTCGACGGTCCAGCGGTCAGCGGCCCAGCGCTCCTCATCGGGCTCGCCGACCTCGTGGTGATGACATCGAACTCCTACGCGTTCGTCAGCGGGCCGACGATGGTGGCCGAGTTCACCGGCGTCGTGATCGACAACGAAGAACTGGGGGGCGCGTCGACACACGCCCGCTACACCGGTGCGGCGAGCATGGTTGCGGCCGACCTCGACGCTGCGGTGGAGATCGTCGGCCAACTCCTCGGTTACCTGCCGTCACACAACGACGAGGAGGCGCCCCGCTTCCCCACCGACGACCCGATCGATCGCCTGACTCCCGAAGCCGGATCGGTCATCCCACCCTCGAGCACCGGCAGCTACGACGTGCGCGACGTGATCCGCAGCCTGGCCGATGACGGCGAGATGCTGGAACTGCGGGCTCGCTGGGCGGCCAACGTCGTCACCGCATTCGCCACCTTCGGCGGCATGCCGGTCGGCATCGTCGCCAACCAGCCGATCTCGTTGGCCGGCACGCTCGACATCCCCGCCTCCCAAAAAGCAGCGCGCTTCGTGGCCTTCTGCGATGCGTTCAACCTGCCGATCCTCACCCTGGTCGACACGCCTGGCTTCTATCCGGGCAAGGACCTCGAGTGGCGCGGGATGATCCGCCACGGTGCGCAACTCGTCTTCGCCTACGGCAGGGCCACCGTGCCGCGCATCTGCGTCATCCTGCGCAAGAGCTACGGCGGCGCCTACATCGTTATGGACTCGAAGAAGATGGGCAACGACCTCTGCATCGCGTGGCCGTGGGCAGAACTGGCCGTCATGGGCGCGGGTCAGGCGGCGGCGATCCTGCAACGTCGGGCCACCCCGGACGAGCGAGCGGCGTTCGAGGCCGACTATGCCGAGCGGCTGCTCAACCCCTACATCGCCGCCGAACGCGGCTATGTCGACGCGGTCGTGGAACCCGCGGAGACCCGTTCGGTCATCTGCAACGCCCTCGAGGCACTGATCGACAAGAGAGAGCGCCTCCAGCCCCGGCCCCACGACAACACCCCGCTGTGATCCGCCGGCTCGTCCCTGCGGCTATGGCCATGGTCGCGATCGTGGCAGGGTCGGTGGGCGGGCTCCCCACGTCGGCTCCCCGGCTCGCGAGTGCCGCCGTGGGCGAGGCACACGTGGCGGTGCGCGACGGCTACCTGTACCAGCCAACGAGCGCCAGCCTCTCGACGGTCAACGGCGGGATTGGGGTGAACACCGACGGCCTCGCCGGCCTCGCCGTGGTCCCACCGCCGGGACAGTCCCTGCAGGCGGGTCCACCCGTGGTGGTCGGGCCCGAAGGAGGGTCCACGATCTGGTTCCCCGACCCCTGCTTCGGCCTGCAGACCAAGCAGGCGCAGATCCTCCAGGTGGAGACCGATGGCATGTCCGTCCAGCGGTTCGCGGCGCGCACCTCCACGGACTGCAACGGCGAGGTCACCATCGCCCAGACGATCGCGTACCACGCGACCGTCGATGTCCCTGCAGTGACGATCTCGCCGGATGAACAGAACGGGAGCACGATCACGGTGTCGGCTCGCATCGGCGAAACCGCACGGCACCTGGTCACCATCTCCAACGTCGGGAACACCGCGACCCCGGCCCGCCTCGCCTTCCCCGGCGCCGCCGTGGCAGGCGTGAGCTTCGACACGGGCACGTGCGGGGCATCGGTCGCCCCCGGGACCACCTGCCAACTCGGCCTCGTCTTCCGACCGACCACGGCCGGCACCGTACAGTCGACGCCAGTGGTGGTGAGCGACGCGACCGAATGGGCGGGACCCGGGATCGGCACGCTGCTCCCCCAGGGCGTGTTCTTCGTCGGGCGACCGACGCCGTCATTCGGGGATGCCGTGACGCCGATCGATCCCGTCCGTCTCCTCGACACCCGCATCGGCAACGGCGCCCCGATCGCCCCGCTCGACCAGTCACCCCTCCGGGTGCAGATCGCCGGCCGCGACGGCATCCCGATGACGGCGACGGCCGTCATGGCCAACCTCACCGTCACCGAGACGACCGGCGACGGCTATCTGACGGTCTGGCCTTCCGGCGAACCCCGACCAGTCGTGTCGAACCTGAACTTCCGGCCCGGCGACACCGTCCCGAACGCGGCGCTGCTCACGCTCGGCGCGGACGGCTCGGTCCAGGTGTTCAACTCGAGCGGGCTCTCCCACGTCATCATCGACATCGTCGCGTGGCTCGCCCCGACCGGTGATCTGGTCTTCGAACCGCTCTCGGC
>JAYSLK010000778.1:0-1580 GCA_043725585.1 Actinomycetota bacterium | reverse complement strand
CTGGCGCCAGATGCCCGACATCTCGTTCGGCTCGCGGACCCGACCGAACAGATGCATGTCGGCCGCAGGCTCCCAGGCACGGAATCGCGGGCACGCTCGAGTGCAGGTGGTACAGCCCTTCTCGCCGTGGATGCAGTTGTCGAGCCCGAGTTCTTCTTCGAGGTGGAAGGGGATGTACTTGCCCTCCTCGTGCTCGTAGCCGATGACATCGTGTGGGCACGTGACGACGCATCCCGCGCAGCCGGTGCACAAGCCGGTCGTGATCACTTCGGCGTAGAGCTCCTTCCACTGAGCGGTCCACCGCTCGGCCTTGGGTGCGGCGGCCTCAGGCAAGGATGGGGGGGCTGGCTCGGTCAGGGTCACGATCACGACTCTAGACACGCGGCGTCGCCGGCTGCTCCGTCGTGGAACGTCGTGGAATCACGACGCCGGTCCGTCGCGAGAGGGCCAGAGCGGTCGTACCCCCGGGTCACGGGGGTACTAGTACCAACGTCGCATGGCGCGGCGTTCGTTGTTTGCGGTTTGATGACGGGAGTCGTCTCCGCCCGTGACGGCACCATCCGGCTTGGGCCGCTCGCAAGAGCGGGCCCGCCACATGGTCCGAGGGGGTGGAATGGTCAGCCCGCCCGCAGATCATTCCACCTTCCCCGGTCCGACTCACCGATGCCACCGAGGGCCAACCCCGCTGGCGCTCACCGCTGTGAAAGCACAGGCATCGGCCGGCGTGTTTGTTCACCGACGCGCGGTACTCCCGAAACAGAGACGTAACAGTTCCGCGGAAGGGTGCATCCGCCCTACTCACCTTCCGCGCGCCTCTGTTGGTGTGCCGGTTGTCCACCCAACGGAGCTCACATGGAAAGCGGAAACATCGCCTGGATCCTGGTGTCGGCAGCGATGGTGCTGTTCATGACGCCAGGCCTGGCGTTCTTCTATGGCGGCATGGATCGCGGTCGCAACGTGCTCAACATGTTGATGATGAACTTCTACTGCGTTCTCATCGTGCCCATCGTGTGGGTCGTGGTCGGCTACTCGCTGTCGCAGGCACCGTTCGAGAACGATTTCATCGGCGGCTTCGACAACGCCTTCCTCCGCAACATCGGCATCCTCGGTGAGGATGCCGGTGGCACCCTCGCGACGATCGCGTTCCTCGGGATGTTCGCGGCGATCACCCCCGCGCTCATCTCGGGTGCCGTGGCCGACCGGATGAAGTTCTCGGCGTGGGCGATCTTCGTACCCGTCTGGTCGCTCCTTGTGTACGTGCCCATCTTCAAGTGGGTCTACGGCGGATGGCTGGGCCAGCGTGGCTCGATCGACTTTGCCGGCGGCACGGCGATCCACGTGAACGCCGGCATCGCCGCGCTGGCAGCCGTGCTGGTGCTTGGCAAGCGCAAGGGCTGGCCGACCGAAGGTCACCCGCCGCATTCGATGCCCCTCGTGATGATCGGGACCGGCATCCTCTGGTTCGGATGGTTCGGCTTCAACGCCGGCTCGGCGCTGGCCGCGAACGGACAGGCCGTGCAAGCGTTCATGAACACCTTTCTCGCTGCAGCCGCAGCCGGGCTCGCGTGGGTCGTCGTCGA
>JAYSLK010000777.1:0-7088 GCA_043725585.1 Actinomycetota bacterium | reverse complement strand
GACGATCGAGGTGACGTTCACCCATCACCCGGTGATCGACGCCACCTGGGCGTTGGAGGAACACGTCCACAAGAGCGCCCACGAGTTCCTCACCTGGGCGTACCGCGACATGTTGCGCGTCGGGTCGCGGGTGCTGGGGCAGGCGATCACCGATCTGGCGGCGCCGGGAGCCCTCCCTGCGGTCTTCCACTGCGCGGCAGGCAAAGACCGCACGGGCGTGCTCTCCGCGCTGCTCTTGAGCGCGCTCGGCGTGCCTCGCTCGGTGGTGCTGGCCGACTACGCCCTCACGGCCGATGGAATGGAACGGATGCGAGCCTGGACCCTCAGGGAGTATCCCGAGATGGCGGCCAAGATGGCCGAGACGCCCTCGATGTTCCTCGCCGCCCTCCCGGAGTCGATGGGCGAGGTGCTCGACGAGATCGAGGCTTCACACGGTTCGATCGAGGCCTATGTGCGCTCGATCGGCGTGAGCGCGGCCTCGATCGAGTCGTTGGCCGCATCGTTGCTCACCGGTCCCTGAGACGGCGCAGCTCGGCTCGATCGATCCCCTCGATCGTCCTGCCCGAACGGCGCGCCCGAACGTCCTGGCAGGTCGGGCGCCACCGCGTACGCTCACGGCATGAGTGGCACCATTGCATTGCAGGGAGGCGGACCCTTCACCGCCAACGACGACCTCGACGCGCGGTTGCTCAGCCAGGTGCTCGGCCCGACGGGCGGACGGGTGGTGGTGCTGCCCACCGCCGACGCGTTCGAACACCCGGATCGGCTCGTCACGAGCGCGCTGGCGTGGTCACAGCGCCTCCCGGTGCACGGGCTCGAAGTCGACGCGGTGATGGTGATGCGACGCGGTGAGGCAATGGAGCCGGCCACGGCCGAGGCCGTTCGGTCGGCGCGGGCCGTGTACCTGGTGGGCGATCAGCCGCTGCACCTTCGCTCCGTCCTGAAAGACACCCTCGTCTGGGCGGCGATCGGCGAGGTGCTCGCGGCCGGTGGTCTCGTGGTGGGTGTGGGCCCGAGTGCGTCCGGCCTGTGCGACCCGATGGTCGATCCTCGTGGCGGCGCGTTCACGCTGGGCCTCGGCCTGCTGACGGGCATGGCCGTCGTCACCGGGCTCGAGCAGTGGTCGGCCGAGCGCCTGCACCGCACGCTCGCCATGGCCAACACCCCCGTTGCGTGCATGCCGACCGGCGCTGCGCTCGTCCGCCGTGACGGGATCGGGGAAAACGGGACCTGGGAAACGGTCGGCGACGTGGACCTGCACGGCGACTTGCCGTGAGCAACCGCGCCGGCTGGAGCCGAGGGAGCTGGCTGCCTAGCTCTCGGTGATGGTGACGGAGGTGATCGTCACCGGCGCCAGCGGCGGGACGCCGTTCTCGGCGGTGGGGTCGGCGAGGTTCTCGAGCGCCTGCACGGTGGTGGTGAGACCCTTGGTCACTTTGCCGAGCACGGTGTACTGCGGAGGCAGCGCTGCTCCGCCGTCGCCGGTGATGATGAACCACTGGCCGCCGCCGGTGTTCGGGGAACCCGTGTTCGCCATCGCAACCACGCCTTCGGCGTAGTCGCCCGAGCCGGGCAACTCGTCGACGACGGTGTAGCCAGGAGCAGACTCGGCGGCCTCGACGTCGTCGCCGTCCGGCCTGCCGCACTGCACGACGAAGTCGGCGATGATGCGGTGGCAACCGGTGCCGTCGTAGTAGCCGTAGCGGGCGAGCGTGACGAAGTTGTTCACGTTGCCGGGGGCGCCCTCGGTGTTCAGTTCGATCGTGAACGAGCCCTTGTTGGTCGTCACCTCGGCCGTGTAGGTCTTGGTGGGGTCGATGCATTCGGCGGGCGGACCGTCGAGGGAGTCGGGGAGCTTGCTCGAACCGTCGGCCTCGGGGCACGGCGTATCACCGTAGGCAAAGGCGAGCGTGGTCGTCGTCGTCGCTGTCGTGGTGGGCAGATCGGCGGTATCGGTGGGCAGATCGGCGGTATCGGTGGGCTCGATGGTGGCGGCAACCGTCGTCGTGGTGGCGGTGACCTCGTCGTCGCTCCCGAAGAGCCGGGCCAGGCCGAACAGCAGCACCAGGCCGCCGACGACGACCACGCCGATCGTGAGACCGCGCTTCTTGGTCTTGTCGTGGCGAGCTTCCTTGGCCAGTTGCTCGAGACGAGCCTGACGGTTGGCCTTCTGACGTTCACGCTTTGCGGTACCCACGAGTTCAGAAGGTTAGCGGCGGAGACGCAACGTCCCCCTGCCGGTCCAGGCAGGAGGCACCGTCTTCGGCCTCATCTGCGGCCCCGTCTTCGGCCTCATCTGCGGCCTCATCGCGTGCGGACTGCGGCAACAACCGCTCAAGTCACGCGCTGGGAGTGCCGAATCCTTGAGGTACCCGGTGGGCGGGTGCACCCGAGCGCGTCACAGGCGGCAGTTGGATGAGGACAGGCGACACGATCTTCGGCAGGGCGACCGCCGTGCTGGCGGTGTTGTTCGGCCTCGTCTACCTGGGTTGGCGAACCACCAGCACGCTGGCCGGTGCTCCGTGGTGGACCGGCACCCCGACACTGCTGGTCGAAGCCGTCGGCGTGATCGCAGTGGCGGTCACCTGCTGGGCGCTGTGGCGCTCACCCGAGACGGCTGCCCCGTTGCCGTCGGGCACCCATGCCGAGTCGGGATCGGCCCCCGAACCACTCGACACCGTGATCGTGGTCCGCGTCACCGGCCAACGGGCGTCGGTCCTTCGTGCCACCCTCGTCGCCTGCCGGCCCATCGCCCCGGTGCTCATCGTCGACGTCGATGCTCGACCAGAGGTTGCGTCGCTGGCGGTGGAACACGGCGCGCGCTACGTGGCCACTGATCCCGACGACATCGACGGGCTGGCGATCGCAGCCCGCACGGCGAACGCCGGGGCGATCTTCCTGCTCGAAGCGGGTGACGTTCCGCACCCCTCGGCGCTGCGTTCGCTGCTGCCGTGGTTCGACGAACCGAGCATCGCCGTGGTCCAAGGCCCGGTCGAGGCCACCGATGGCGAGTCCGCCGAGCATGGTGCGCCCGGACGGCACGACAAGCAGTTCGAACGGCGCGCGCTCATGCCGGCGTTGGGCACACGTGGTCTGGCCGCCTTCACAGGAACGGGAGCGCTGCTGCGCACCGCCGCCGTCCGATCGATTCCGCTCGTGGGCTCGTCTCCTCAGATGGTTCAGGCCGACCTGACCTCGGCGCTGTTCGCCGCGGGCTGGCAGATCGCCGCCCCCGGTGGACGACCGCTGGTCGCTGCGGCACCGATCGTGTCGCCGATGGACGTGGAGGACGTGCGCGCCTGCGAGGCGAGCGCGGCCCGCCACCTGCTGTTCGGCGATCACGGCGCATGGCGGATCAATCGGCTGTCGTTCGCGCAGCGGTTGTCCTTGACGGCTCAGGCCGTTCGACCGCTGGCAGGCGTTCGCCGCGGGATCATCATCGCCGTCCTCCTCGGCGCGCTGCTGTCGGGACGCCTGCCGTTCGAGGCCGACACGCTCGGCTTTGCCGTCCTCTGGGCACCGTGGTTCGTGCTGTCAGCGGCGGCGCTCTGGCTCCTGTCGGGTCGCGAGCTGCGCCCCGGCGACCGTGTCCGGTGGTCGATGCGCATGCTGGGCGCCTCATGGCGAGGACTCGCTGCCGTCGACGGACGTCCCGACCCGGCCGAGAACGTGTTGGGGAGTGCGTTCGGACTGCACCACGGCGTGGCCTCGGCGGGTGCCGTCGCCGCGATCAGCGTGGTGATCGGGATGCGCGCTGTGAGCGACCGGGTCACCCACACGCTCGCGGCGATGCCGGTGAACCAGACGGCGGCGGTGCTCGTCTGCGCACTGTGGTCTCTCGGCGGGGGCCTCGATGCCTTGCGCATCCTCGCCCGTCGGGCGCAGACACGCCGCGCGACCCGTATCGCCTCGACGCTTCCCAGCACCTTCGCCGACCGGGCCGCGCTCGTCGTCGACCTCACCCCGCTCGGCGCTGGCGTTCTGGCTGAGATGGATCTTCCGATCGGGAGTGAGCAGCGACTCGAGGTCGTGGTGCCGACGGCCAGCGGCGTGATCTCCGCCACGGTGCCAGTGGTCGTCCGCAACGTCCGCATCGACTTCAGTGGCGAGCGCCGATTCGGTGTCGAGTTCGGCAGCATCGACTCGTACGTGGCCGACGCGCTCACGGAGTACTGCATGGTCCAGCCTGCACTCGAACTGCTCGGTGCAGGGGTCGTCGATCAGACCGTCGCCGGAGGTCGCCCCGTGGTGGTGCTCGACGACCATGCTGCGTTGCCTCGACGCATGGGTCTGCGTGCAGCGGCGCTCGTCGCGGTTGCCGGTGCGATGGCCAGCGCCGTTCCCACGGCGGAAGCAGCGGCGGCCGGGGGCCGAGTGCGGGGAGAGGTTTCGGTGGTCTCCGTGTCGGCGGGCAACCCAGGTGTGCCTGGCGACGACGTCGCGGTCGCCGAACCGATGGTGCCGGGCACCACGGTGAGCTCGCCTCCCGACGTGACCGCGCCCATCGCCCCATCTCCGACGTTCGACATCGCGCCCACAGTTCCGGCGCCCACAGTTCCGGCGCCGACAGTTCCGGCGACCACAGTTCCGGCTCCGGATCCGGCAGCCACCGGTTCCGGTGCAGCGGGCTCTGTGATCACGGTGGTCTGCTCGATCGAGTCCGGTACCGATGGCGCGTGGGGGACGTCGGACGACACCTACGGCGGTCCGGTGTCGACGGTCGTGGCAGCCGATGGCACGTGGTCACTCGACTTCGACGGCACCGCCTGCTGGGCGTCGATCTCGCCTCCGGTCGGGCTGATGGTGCCCGGAGAGACCGGCGAGCTCGAGTCGCCGAGCGCCGCCCGTCCGATCGATCTGGCACAGCGTGTCGTGCCTCGCGTCGAGCTCGTGCCCAGCACGGTCGGTGCCTCGGTCGGATCGACCGACGATCGACAGGGCACCGAGGCGTCGGCGTCGCGTGCGGCCGTCGTCGTCGACGATGTGGTGTGGGCGGATCTCGACGCCGACGGTGTCGTCGGTGCCGCAGAGACTCGGATCGCCGGGGTGACGGTCAGACTGATCGATGCCAACGATGTGGTGATCGGGTCGGACACGACCGATGCCGACGGTGGGTTCAGTCTCGACGGCTGGGCCGGAGTGCCGTATCGGCTGGCCGTGTCGAACCTGCCCACCGGCCTCGTGACACCCGATGTGTTCGGTCGGTCGCCCGAGTTCGAACTCGCCGAGGGAACCGACGTCAACCTGTCCATCGGGTTGCGGCCATCGATCTCGACCACGGCCGCGCCGACGGAGTCGTCCCCCGCGGGAGTTGCTACATCTGCTGGCGTCGACCGGACCGGTGGCCAGACGACGACGGTGCGCCTCTTGGCCCAGCCTGCTGCATCGTGGCTCGCAACCACGCCGGCCGACCGGTCGCCGCTGGCAGGATGGCTCGTCGTGATGCTCGCGACGCTGATCGGAGTGTCGGTGCTGGCGGGCTCGTTGCGTCCCGGCCGGAACAGCTTCGCTCCGTCCGTTCCCCGCATGGTCTGACCCGCCAGTCAGTCACCGGTGTGTCAGTCGCCGGTGTGTCAGTCGCCGGTGCCGTCGTCGCTCGCGCCGCCGTCGCTCGCGCCGCCGTCGCCGGCCTTGGCGATGAGATAGCCGATGGCGCGTTCGGCCTTGGGGTACCGCGCCACGAGCTCCCAGAAGTCGGCTCCGTGTCCGCCGACCACGAGATGGGCCAGTTCGTGCACGATCACGTAATCCACGACCCAGTCCGGGTACGTCGCGATGCGGTCCGAGATGCGGATCGCGCCCGTGTCGGGCGTGCACGATCCCCAACGCATGGTCATGTCGGTCGCCCACCGGATCTCGGCGGGCCGTGGGAGGCGGTGGCGGTGCGCAAGCCTGTTCGCTCGCGTTCGGAGGTCGATGCGGTCAGTCGACATCTTGCGGGCGAACCGCCGCGACATCTCGGCCACCCAGTGCGCCTCCTCGGTGCGGCTCATCCAGGACGGGATCGCCACTCGGAGCGTGTCGCCGACCAGCTGCGCCCCGACCGATCGCTTGCGTCGCTTCGACCGGGTGACCTCGACGTGGAAGGGCCGGTCGTTCTCGGGCTGGTCGTCGAAGGTGAGGTGGAGCTGATCGTCGCTCACAGCACCTGGGACACCTGATCGTCACCGGTCAACAGATGCACCGCGTCACCCGGGAACAGCCGCCGATCTCGGGCCAGGAACCATCCGCCGGACAAGTTCGCGATCCTGGGCATCTTCGCCCCGATCGAGCGCCGCGCGGCGCGGATAACCCCGCCGTGGCTCACGACGAGCACCTCGCCGCCTGGATGCTCATGGGCGATGTCGAGCAGGGCCGCGACGATTCGCGCCGCCGCCTGGTCGTGCGGTTCGAAGCCCTCCGGCCGACGTCGATCGGCAAGGAAGCCCGGCCAGCCCTGCTCGACCTCGGCGCCGGTGAGGCCTTGCCACGGCCCGACGTCGGTCTCGCGAAGGCGTGGATCGAGGCGTACCGGACCGATGCCGAGCAGTTCGGCGATGATCTGCGCCGTCCGATGGGCCCGCGCCAGGTCGCTCGACCAGATCGCGTCGAACTGCCCGAGCACCTCGGCTGCCTCGGCTGCCTGCAGCTCGCCGGTCCGGTCGAGTGCCACATCGGCGTGCCCTTGCCACCGGCCCGATGCGTTCCATTCGCTCCGACCGTGGCGCACCACCAGCAGGCCCGTGGTCGATCGATCGTCGGTCGATCGATCGGGTCGCTGACCGGGAGACACGTGCGCCCGCTGCTGCGAGCCTCGCGCTGATGCATCGCGTGTCGGGTCGCCGCTGGCGTGTCCGGAGGCGGAGGTGTCGGCCTGGCCCATGGCAATCGAGGGTATCCGCGCACGGCACAGGTACGATCGGGCAGATGGCAGTGCTCCGGATGTTCGCGTCGGCCCGCGAGGCTGCCGGTACGGGCGCTGACCACGTGGATGGCGCGACGGTGGGCGAGGTCCTCGATCTCGCCGTCGCCCGCTATGGTGACGCCTTCGCCGCCGTGCTCGGCACGTGCCGAGTGTGGGTGAACGGGGACTCGGCAGATCGATCTGT
>JAYSLK010000776.1:0-7691 GCA_043725585.1 Actinomycetota bacterium | reverse complement strand
CTGCGGCACGCGGCGACGGCCGCGACCAAGACGTCGAGTTCTCGATCGCGGCCGTGGAACCGGCCGGATGATTCCGGATCGCCTGGTGGCAGCATCGGGGGTCAGGTTGCCACACAGGATGCATGAGGGCCGCCCTCCAGCCGCGGCGCTCGAGGTCGGTCGCTCGACCGGTCGGCGGCGACCGACGTGCGGCCCGCTGGCTCAGCAAAGCCTGCCGGCGAGTCGATGACACCGGATCAGGTCGACCCGATCCGCCCGCACCTGCGCCTCGTGCCGACGGGCAGGTTCGAGCACCGCCGGCGGAGCCACCACGAACGGTGCCGGTGTGCTGGCGCGACCTCCCTTCAACACGACGAGGTGAGGGCGGGCGACACGTGGCGGTCGGGCGGGAAGAGGGCTGGTCATGGCGTGCTCCTGCGAGTTCAGAGGTTTCGGCGGGTTCGGAGGTTCGGCGGGTTTGGATGGGCCAGAGCGGATACGCGGTATCTCGGTGAACTCTGCAACCAGCTGGATCACCGCACATCGGGAAGATGCCCACTTCGGCACCGACGGCTGTCGGCGTGGCAGGCGGTGTCGCGAAGTGGGAGAACTCCCGATGCCTTACGCCCCGCCCCGGGCGCAAGGTCGACGGATGTCGAACCCCCGCCTGCACCCCGACGCTCTCGCTGTCCACTTTCGGGACGACCCCGGCACACTGCGAGCCGTCGTGGCGTTGGGCCTGTTTTCGTTGGCAGAGCATGCCGTCTGGGTGACGGTGCTGGTGGTGGCGTACCAGCAGGGCGGCGTGCGCGAGGCGGGTGGCGTGTCGGCGGCGCTGCTCGCACCCGCCGCCCTGATGGCGCCGGTCGCGGCAAGAGAGATGGCCGATCCCGCTGTGCGTCACCCGCTCGCGACCGGATACCTGCTGCAGACCGCGACCTTGGCGCTGGCGACGGGGGTGTTGGCGCTCGACCTCGACCCGGTGCTGTTCTACATGGCGGGGGTGCTGGTGACGATCACCACCGTGTTCAGCCGGCCCGCCCACCACGCGTTCATCGCGCTCAGCGGTCCGACGGTTGCGGCGACGGTGGCCACCGGCGCGGTGTCGGGTGCTGCTCAACTCGCGGGACCGCTGCTCGCCGCCGTCGTCCTCGCTCGATACGAGGTGGTCCATGTGTTCGTCATCGCCACGGCGCTGCTGTCGGCGGCGAGCGCGATCACGATCCGACTGCCCCCTCGACCGGCGCTGATCGCAGGCTGCGCGCTCCCGCCGCCGGTGAACCGAGCGACGACGACCACCGTGATCCGCGGTCGCTCTGCAGCCGACCGGAGATGCATCTTGTTGCTGTTCGGCCTCTTGGGCCTCGTCGGCGTGGTGCTGGGCACGATCGAGACGCTGGCCACCGAAGTGTCGTTCTCGGCCAACCACACCGGTGGCTCGGGAGCCGGGGTGTTGCTGGCCAGCACCGGCGCCGGCCTGCTGGTGGGCGCCCCGCTCGCGGGAGCGATCGCGCGGCGGGCCACCGAGGGCACCGCGATGCGAATCGGCGCGTTCATCGCGGGCGGCGCCGTGGTGCTCGCCGGGGTCGATGGTGGCGTCGCCTTGTCGCTCGCTGCATTCGGATGCGTCGGCGTGGGCATGCAGACGGTGCTGGTGTCGGGGTGGTTGCTCCTGCACCGACACGTGTGCAACGCGAACACCGGCGCCGTGTTCGGTGTGATCGAGTCGCAGCACCTGGTCGGGAACGCGCTGGGCGCGCTGGGCTCCGGCGCGGCGATGAGCCGAGTGGGCGTGTGGCCCGTGCTGGTGGTGGTCGGGGTGGGCCTGGCCGGATCGATGCTGACGCTCAGCCCCGATCGGATCTGCCGACTCTCGTCGACGACGACCGTGGTGGGCAGAGGTGCCAGTGCTCCCGTGACATCGGCTCCGGTGGCTCCGGCGACGTCGGCCGACGCCAGGACCGCGTAGCGTCGACACGATGAGGTTCGACACCGAGATCACACTCACCGGCCCACGGCGCGCCCCGGCTCAGATGCTCGACGAGCAGGTGTACGACGGCCACACCAGCGTGCACGACGAGGCGACGGCGGCGCGCCTCGGGCTGCGCGGTGCGCCTATCGAAGGGCCGACGCACTTCAGCCAGTTCGATCCGCTGGGCGTTGCCGTGTGGGGCGACGCGTGGTTCGAGACGGGCTGTATCAGCTCGCACTTCCTGAATATGGTGGTGGACGGCGAGGAGGTCCAGGCTGCCCTCACGACCGGAGCCGATCAGCGGCAGGCCCGCATCGACGCCCGCAAGCACGACGGCACGCCGGTGCTCACCGGAACCGCCTCGATCGGCCCCGACCATCCCGTGTCGGAGCTCGAGAGTCGCCTCGCCTCGCTCCGCGAGCCGGGCGACCTGTTCATCGTCGATCGGTTGAAGGTGGGAATGACTGGCGAGTCCGACGAGACCGCGGTGCTCACCCACGATGGTCTCAACGGCGACCTCTACCCGTTCTCGCTTGCTCAGAAGCTCGCCCGAATCACCGAACCGCACCCGTGGTACACCCGCGAGGCCGAGGCGACATCGCCGTGGGGGCGGGCGATCGTGCCGATCGAGATGATCAGCGTGCTGGCGATGAAGCAGCCGCAGTCGTTCCCCGTGCGCGGACCCGCCGTCGGCCTGTTCGTCGATCTGGAGATCCGCCTGCTGGCCGGCCCGGTGTTCGTCGACCAGCCCTACAAGGTGACGCGACGGATCATCGGTCTGGGGCAGAGCAAGCGCACCGAGAGCTACTGGGTGGAGACCACGCTCAGCGATCCCAGCTCCGAGGTCGCTGTCGCACGAGTGTTGCTGCACTCGGGGGTGTTCAAGGCGTCGTTCGCCGACTACCCGCCCGACCGGCTCGCCCCGTGAGGGGCGAGAACACGAGCTGCGCCAGGAACTGCACCAGCAGGTGCCGATCGTCGAATCATTCGACGATCATGCGGGCGGTGCATCGACGACGTTGACCGGCAGGTCGATGGTCACCGGGTCGTCCGACACGCTGAGCACCCTCCATTCCATCCATTGGAACACCACCTCCTCGGTGTCGAGAGCTGCCAGCGCCACTGGCAGAGCGATGCTGATGTCGAAGTATCGCGCCAACCCGGCTGAGTCGAACCCGAGGGTGAAGACCACCGACGCGTCGTCGGGCGCGACGAACTCGAAGTCCGCCAGCATCTGCGGGGAGAGGTAGCGGAGCGATGCGATGTCGGTCGACCACCTCATCAGACGCACCACCTCCGCAGGGACATCGGTGGGGGTGCGCTGGGGCACGGCCTGCGGGGGCGTGGCCGTGGCCTCGTTCGCGTCGAGCAAACCTTCGACTTCGGCCGTCTGGCTGGCGAGGTCGAGCGGGCCCTGGTCGGTCCGCGGGTCCCACGAGGGCATCGACTCCAGTTCGAAGCCGACCAACTCCTCGTACGTCGGGATGGCGCGAGGGTCGACCAAACTGCCCTGGACCTCTGCGTTGGGTTCGCGAGTCCACGGATCAGCCTCGGTCGCGCCCGACTTGTAGGTCGACTCGACCGTGGCGATGGTGGCGGACATCCCCGACGTCGCCGGCTGTGGCGGCGGCTGCGTCCCGGGCGCGAACGCTGTGGCCGTCGCCGGGATCGACTGCCCCGATGCGCTGAAGCCGGTGGCAGCCCACGAGGTGTCGGCCTTGGCCCGCTGGCTCGCTGCGTCGATCGTTTGCACCATCTCGAAGCGGAGCGTGCTCGCTTCTTCGCTGTAGATCGCTTCGAAACTCGTCGCGATCGTGGCACTTGCGTAGTCGGGTGGCTCCACGACCGGGCGCGCCCGGAAGTACTCGCGCCGCCCGAGCGCACGCTGGCCGGGTTCCGAGCTGTACGCCACCCATCCGCCCGCGCCCAACCCGGCGACGACCAGCCAACCGGCCGTGCGACGCATCCTCTGCTTCGTCCTCTGCTCCACGTCAGCCACCCTCTCCGTCGGCCGCAGCCGGTTCGACGTTGGTGGGCGCGGTGATGCTCGCCGCAGCATCCTCGATCGAGTCGAGCTCGTAGTGCCTCCGGTAGTAGGACGCCCCGTCACCCTGGGCGATGGCCTCATCGATCACGGCCCCGAGTTCGAGCCCGACGTCCACCACGCGAACGATGCCCTCGGAGTCGACGCTGATGGTCAAGGTGACGGGCGACTCCGGCGTGCTCATCTCCACGAGCGGGAACCGCGCCGCGACGAACGGCGCCGATCCCCTGTACTCGCCCCGGGGAATCACCCATTGGTACGTCGTGACCTCGACGCCGCCGATCGTCTCGTCGATCACGGAGAGGGGGATGACCCGCCGCAGCGAGTGATCGACCACGTCCTGGTACATCCACACGGTGGCAGTGCCCGAGAGCGGCTCCTGTTTCAGCCGTGGACCCTGCTCCCATGGAGCCCCCTCTTCAGCAGCTTCCGTGTACAACACGCTGCCGATCGCGATCGTTTCCCGGGTCGAAACTTGCTGAGGGGGATCGACGAGTTCGCCGTTCTCGAGCGAGTTGTAGGTCTGCCGGAGCTCGACGGCTGTATCGCTCGTGCTCGGGTTGGTGACGAAGTCGATGAAGACCTCCTCGTGCGCCACGACGCCTCCCTCCACGTTCACCGAATAGCGGGTCGACGTCCCGTCGACGGTTCCTGGTTTCGGGCGTTCGTAGACGATCATCGGCAGGAGCGAGCTGTCGTATCCATCACCTTTCAGACGGGTCGCGAACGCGGTCTCACGGCCCAGGTAGCCGGCGCCACCCAGCAGGCCGAGGACGAGCACCTTCACCACCAGGGGCCGACGACTGCGTCGCTTCTTCCGACCGCGCACCGGCTTGACGCTGGGCATCGTCGCGGCCTGCCGCATCGTGGCGAAGTGGGCAGCGGCAGCCATTGCGTGCGGATTGATCGACGACGCCGCAGCAGCCGCCGCAGCGGCGATGGGGTCCGATGGTGCCTCCGTCGCGGTCTCGCCGGAGGTCGGCGCCGCGACGCCGGTGCGCCCGAGGGTCGGCAACGTCGGCAGCTTGAGCAGGGGCCTGGGCGGCACCACGTCCGCAGGTGGACCCACCGGCATGGGCATCACGGGTGGCGAAGGCGAAGCGCGACCGACGCGTCGGCCAGATCGGAAGCGTCAGGCATGGTCTGGGTATCGGCAAGGTCCACGAGGAGCTTGAGAACGGCATTCACGTCGTGCGGTACCGACGATCTCCGACATTTCGTCACCGAACCGTCGCGTGAAGCCCCTGAAGCGAGGGTGCCGCGAATGCGATGCTGGGACGGTGATACCCCGTACCGAGCTCGGCACGCTGCGCGACGCGTGGGCCGACGAACGCTCCCGCGTGGTGCAGCAGATCGCGGATCTCGAACAGCGCTTCGACGACATCGTGTCGGCCGCCGCGCTCACCTCCACCGACGACGAGCATGATCCAGAGGGCGCGACGATCGCCTACGAGCGGGCCCAGGTCTGGGCGCTGTGCCAGCAGGCGCGCCTCGATCTCGCCGCGATCGACGAGGCCATGCCGGCGCTCGCTCGGGGCGAGCTGCCGAGGTGTCACGGCTGCCGGGGATCGATCGGTTCCGAGCGACTTCTCGCGTTGCCAGGCGTGCGCACCTGCATTCGTTGTGCGAGTTGAGTCCGTCATGAGCGACATCAGTTGCTGGTGGTCGACAAAGATCGCCCCCGACGCGGCCGTCGCCGCGCTCATGGAGCTCGGGTTCGAGTTCGGGCCACCACAACGTGCCACCCACTCGGTGATCGACACCTTCGACGGGCGGCTGCATCGCGTCGGCGCCCGGCTCGGCGCCCGCCCGGTGTACAAGCCGGGCAGCGCCGACGCGGTCGAACTCTCGCCGCACGGTTCGGCGCTGCCAGATCAGCCGCTCGTGGTCGGGCGGCTGCCGCGATCACCATCCGACCTTCCGGCAGGTCAGTTCGGCGTCCAACTCGGAGCGATCGTGGGCGACCGGGCACTGCTGGTACAGCTGACGATGTCGTCGAACTGTTCGCACGCACTACGACGAAACCGCGACGGGAAGGCGGTGGCGCGGGTGGAGCTGCACACCGACGTGCGGATCTCTGACGGCGACGGCACGATTCGCGACACAGACGTGGCGACGTGGTGCCTCGAACTCCACGAGCTGCCCGTCCATCGCTCGCCGGCTGCCGAGCCGCGAAGACGACTGGACGGCCTCGGACTGCAGCGGCTCGAAACGGACTCGTTGGGCTGGGCGACCTCCATCGTCGCCATCGATCTCTCCGGCGGCGCGTCCTCCTCCGGGGTGACGTTGGAGCACACGGACACGGCGACCAGAGCATTCCGACGCGTGCTGGATCAACTTGGAGACATCGTTGCGGCCACATGGCGGGGTGCGAGAGACGATCTCGATCCGGAGTTCCTCCACGATCTGCGCATCGCGCTCCGGAAGGCTCGCACGGTGCTGCGATCCTCGCGTGGGGTGATGCCTGCCGACGCGCGCAGGGATGCGCTTGATCTCGCGGGTGCGCTCGCCCGCCAGACCGGCGCAGCACGCGATCTCGACGTGCACTTGATGGCGTGGGAATCACACGTGTCGGCCCTCGATCCCTCCGAACGAACCCTGCTGGAACCGGTGCGCGAACTGCTCGCGGTTCGCCGTGAGCAGGCCCATGCGCGCCTTGTCGAAGCCATGGACGCGGCCGACCGCGACCGCTGGCTCCGACGATGGCGAGAACTCGTCGGTGCGACCCGCGAACCCAGTGGGGAGCGGCCACCGGAGGCACGGCGCGCTGCGGGCCGAGTGATCGCGCAGCGGATCGAGCAGGCCCATGATCGGATGGTCCGCGACGGCGGCTCGATCACGACGACCTCGCCCAGCGATGCCGTGCATCGACTGCGCAAGGACGCCAAGCATCTGCGGTACCTGCTGGAGTCGTTCGGGTCACTGATCGCGAAGCCTCACCGCCGGGCGTACGGGGCGCGACTCAAGGCAGTGCAGGATCTCCTGGGTGCGTTCCAGGACGCAACGGTTCACCGCGCGCTGCTCGACGACGTAGCGACCGAGCTGCGCGCTGCACCGCAGGCGACGTTCGACGCCCTCGCGTCGCTGACCGACGTGGTCGACGCGCTCGGTGTCACGTTGCGCGACGACGTGATCGCCTCGCTCGAAGCGTTCGACAGCAAGGGCACACAGCGCGCCCTGCGCAACGTGCTGTCCGATCTCCGCACCTGAGCTCGGCCGCAGTTCACCTGCCAGCGACGAGGAACTGCTCGATCGCCGCTGCCACCTCGGCCGCATGCGTGTCTTCGTGCATGGAGTGCCCACCACCGGCGACCACCTGCAACCGGGCGTGGGGCATCTTGCGTTCCAGGTACTGGCCCGACACCACGTACTCCGGTCGATCGAGCTCGCCCGCCAGCACCAGAGTGGGCACGTGTACGTCGGCGAGGGAATTCATCACCACGGCGTCGTTCTGCAGGTTGAGGTTGGTCACCTGCGGTGCGACACCGAACTTGTGAGCGTTGCGTCGCGAGCGTTCGTTCCAGGCCTCGCGCTTGTCGGGGTCGCGGAAGCCGGGCCCGGTGTTGATCACCACGATCGCGCGCGCCACGCCAGGTCGTGTGACGGCGTGCGCCAACGACAGGTAACCGCCGAGCGAGTGACCGACCAGCACCGCCCGCGACTCGAACGACGCGAGCACCTCATCCAGATCGATCA
>JAYSLK010000775.1:0-3404 GCA_043725585.1 Actinomycetota bacterium | reverse complement strand
GCCCCGCCCGCTGAACGATCACCCCGGAACCAACAACCCGCCAACCCAGCTCGTCACGACGCGCCCATCACCGAGACTTCTTCAGGGGCAAGTAGCTAGACGATTGATCCCACCTCACATCTGCCTCGATTGCCCGCAATGGGCGCTCATCGCAAGGGGTTTCGGCAGGAATATCTGCCGATCTGGCATCTCGCAGCTGTCTGGTGGGTCAGCATCAGATAATCTGAGTTTGTGCCTGAGATCACTGCGACGGAAGCGTCACGCAGCTTTGCGGATCTGCTCGATGCCGTCGAGCATCGTGGTGAGACGTTTGTCATCGTCCGCCGAGGGAAGGTGATCGCTCAACTCGAGCCTGCGCGTGTCGCTTCCGGAGCGCGTGCCAAGGAGATCCTCAGGCGACATCGCGTCGATGACGCCTGGAGCGGTGAGGTGTCAGAGCTTCGGTCGCAGCTCGTCGCCGAGGAGCGGTTCTGACCGCCCTGTTGCTCGACACGAGCATCCTGATAGCAGTCGAGCGACGGAAGTTCGATCTCGACTGGTTGATCGCCGCCGACGACGAACCTGCGATCGCAGCGATCACCGCAGCTGAGCTCGGAGTCGGCGTCGCGCTCGCCACGGGACGGCGGAAGCTGAATCGCCAGGCTTTCGTCGAGGACCTGCTCGAGGCACTGCCCGTCATCGCATACGACCTCGACGTCGCTCGTGCCCACACCGCACTGCTCGCAGCCGTTCGGCGCGCTGGTCGCCTCCGCAGCGCCCACGATCTGATCATCGCCGCCACGGCGCTGGCAGCCGCCCGAACAGTGGTCACTACGGATCTGACTGGCTTTGACGACCTTCCCGGCGTGGCGGTTCGAGCGCCGGGTTGACAGCCCAGATCTGCCTGGGTCGTCAGCATCCAGCGTCGTTCGTCTGGATCAATGCTGCATGACGGCCGCGCTCATCATCTGTCACCCACGCGACGGTCACGAGCAAGCAGCCGTCACCGGGGACCTCTATGGAGTAGCTGCCGTCAACGCCGGGATCGAGGGGTGTGCCGGGCAGGACGTTGGCAAGCGATGTGGCAGACGTCAGCGGCCGGATGTCGACTTTGATCTCCGCAGAGTCTGGAACTCCCACGACGTCGAGGCGTCGTGTCGCGACTGTCGAGGACGCCGGCCGGTATGCCGAATCGAACATCGCTGCGCCGTCGCCGTCGTAGCCACACGATCGACTGATCGAGATGAGGTCCATGTCGATTGCAGTATCCGCAGCGATCAACTGCACGGCGGGGGCCCGGCCGTCACAGAGCGTCGTCGACGGTTCCGTGGGGGCAGTCGTGGTCACAGTGGAAGACGAGGCTTGGTCGAGCGCATCGGAGCATCCGACGGCGCACATCGCGAAGACTGCGGCTGCAGCAACGGATCGCAACATTCTCATTCGACGCTCGCTTCTCAGGTTCTGGTTCCCACTTGGCAACGTAGCTCCATCGGTGAGCCGGCGAGCCGAACAGCCGATAGGTGACTGGACAACCGCATCCACACCGGGAATTCAATGCGGGTCATCCGAGATACGTTCCACCCCTGTGCGTTGGTTCGATCGTGACTTCATCACGGGCGGCCTGTCTGACGACGAGTGGCTGCCCGCCAGGGGCTCGAAAACGACGAAAGCCCCTGGTCAGGCTGCATGTGCAGTACCGTGACCAGGGGCTTTGTGGTCGGGGTGGGGAGATTTGAACTCCCGGCCTCCACGTCCCGAACGACGCCATCTCGTGACATCTTGTCCCACTTCGTTCCGGTTCGTGCCCTTCTAGCTGGTCTTTTGTGGCGACACAGTCCTGCCTGTCCCACTTCGTACCAGCGCGTCCCAAGGAGTTTGGCTCCCAAGATGGCTCCCAAGATCTGCCGGTTCGAGGAGTGGTTCGAATTTGTGGAGAGGTGACGTCGCGACGTGTGTGAGTCGGCCGACGGGTGCTCGCTCACCGGATCCGTAGCGCCTGGGTCCGGATGCGAGCGATGGAGATTTCACCGCGGGACCGGGTGCGCGTCCAGTTGTCTGGTGTGGAGTTCGTTCGCCGACTGAGACGGTGGCTGCCTGAGCGCCTGTGCGCGCCCCCAGCCGCGCGCAACGGGAAGTTCGGGTCAACACGTCGGTGTGATCCGGTCCAGTTCTTCTTCATGGGACTCGTGTCGCGAGGTGAGCCGTGATGAGCGTGTCGACGGTGGTGCCGGACTTCTTCACGTTGCCGGAGGCCGGCCGAATCCTGCGGATCGGACGGAACTCTGCGTACAAGGCGGCGACTGAGTTCGAGAGAACCGGCGGCGTGTCGGGCCTGCCGTTCGTGAAGGTCGGAAAGCTGAAGCGAGTTCCGCGGTTGGCGTTGGAAAAGCTGCTCGGCGGCCCGATCACGTGGCCTCTCGGAGACGGCGTCGCGGAAGCCGCTGATGCTCCGGACGCCTGGTCGCACTGGTCCGATCTGTTGGAGCAGAGGGCATCGATCTCCAACCTCGATCACGGCCTTCACGAAGTCGAGCTTCAGCCGATCGACCCAGCGGACCAGCAGTCGCTGCCGTTCGAAGGCTGAGCCGAAATGGCAACCTCCTCGAACGACCTTCCCGAGTGCTGTTGGTTTGACAGACAGGTGCCCGTTTCGGGTGGTGATGTGTCGTGATGCGTGTGACCACGTTGTACGCGTCGTCGGCCGCCTCGTCGGCTGCGTACTACACGAAGTACTTGACGCAGGCTCCGGGCGAGGCTCCCGGCGTGTGGATGGGCGCTCAGGCCGACGGGTTCGGCCTCGTCGGGATGGTGGAAGGCGAGCAGTTGCAGGCGCTGCTCGCCGGTCTCGATCCCGTGACGGGCCGGAGCCTCGGCCGGGCGCTGACGGATCGGACCACGAGCGATGGTCGGGTGGTGAAGGCGGTCGCCGGGTTCGACGCGACGGTGTCGGCTCCGAAGTCGTTGTCGGTGCTATGGGCGCTCACGGGAGACGACCGTCTGCTCGAGTGCCACGACGTCGCAGCCCGTGCCGTCGTGGATGCGTTCGAACGTTGGGCCGCCACGACCCGTGTCCGCTCAGCCGGGGGCCGGATGCATCTGGACACGCACGGTCTGTCGGTGGCGGGGTTCCGGCAGACGACATCGCGGTTGGACGACCCGCAGATCCACACGCACTTGGTGGTGTCGGCGAAGGTGCAGACGCAGGATGGGCGGTGGATGGCCTTGGACGCGCGTGTGTTGAAGCAGCACCAACGCACCTTCGGTGGCCTGTACCAGTCGGTGCTCCGCTCAGAGCTGACAGCGAAATTCGGCGTCGGGTGGGAGCCGATCGTGAACGGCCAGGCCGAGATCACCGGTCTCGACCCGGAACTGCTCGCAGCGTTCTCGAAGCGCGCCGCCCAGGTCGACGTCGAGACCGACGCCCG
>JAYSLK010000774.1:0-5794 GCA_043725585.1 Actinomycetota bacterium | reverse complement strand
CGATCTGCATCTGCAGCAACGAGCGTTCGGCGCGGAGACCGATCGCCGCGGCGACGGCGTCCGCGTCGTCACAAGCGTCGAAGTCCCACCACCGCAGGTCGCCGCCGCCATGGCGGGCGATCTCGTCGCGGGCCGCAGCCAGCAGACCGATCTCGACCTCGCGGTGTCCCGAGTCGCCGTGATCGACCACCAGCTCCACGGTCCATGCGGAACCGCGGCCGATGAGGCAGACGCCGGCCAGCTGCGTCGAGTCGCGGTGGCACAGCACGGCGCCGCTCCACTCAGCCCCGCCGTGCATCAGCTCGAGCCAGGCCCGATCCGAGACGGGTCGGCGTCCGAGGCGGTCCTGGATCGTCGCGATGAATTCGGCGATGTGGTCGCGGCCGGCATCCCGTCCGGGTTCGTCGAGCAGATGGCGCACTTCGAACCGGAGCATCGTGTCGAGGATATCCACCCGCGGCATCCCGTAGCCTCAGCGACGTGGCGAAGCCGAGAACTCCGAAGGGGCGCACGAACGCGGTCGCGGAACGACTCGCCGTGGCGTACCCCGATGCGCTGTGCGAACTCGACCACTCCAATGCATTCGAGCTGCTCGGGGCCACGATCCTGTCGGCCCAATGCACCGACGCTCGGGTCAACATGGTGACTCCTGCGCTGTATGCCCGTTACCCCGATCCGCAGACCTTGGCCGGAGCCGACCCTGCGGAGCTCGAAGACATCATCCGTTCCACGGGCTTCTACCAGACCAAGGCGAAGAACCTGGTCGCCATGGCTCACGCTTTGCTCGATCGCTTCGGCGGGGAGGTGCCGACCGACCTCGACGACCTCGTCACCTTGCCTGGGGTGGGCCGCAAGACGGCCAACGTCGTTCGCGTCGTGGTGTTCGGGTTGCCAGGCTTGCCCGTCGACACCCACGTCGGACGACTGAGCCGACGACTCGGTCTCACCCAGCACGACGACCCCGTGAAGGTGGAGCACGAGCTGGGTTCGTTCCTCCCCCCGATCGAGTGGGGGTCGTTCAGTCTGCGTACCATCCTCCACGGCCGTCGGGTGTGCGACGCGAAGAAGCCGCAATGTGGTGAGTGTGTGCTCGAGGATCTGTGCCCGTCGTCGTTGCTGCCCCGGCGACGCGACGCTGCCAACCGGACCAAACCTTGATGTCGGCGGCCGCAGGCTTGACGAAGCCTTGATGAACACCCTCACGTACGGTGGTGGAGCGAGACGGACAGCGTTTGCCTGGCCGCGGCTTGCGTTCTCGCCCATCTCGTCGTAAGATGTCGTCACCAACCAGGTTCCCGCCACCTGGATTGTGGGCGATAGTCGGAATCCGCCGTCTGACTTCGCACAGCAACGGCCCCCTCGGGGGCCGTTGCTTCGTTTTCACCCAGAGCGCGAAACGCGCGCCTCGCGCGAACGCTGAAACGGTGGCCGCAGCCGCGCTGAGTGGCCGGAGCCAGGGGTCGAATCCATCGGCAATTCGACGAGCTACCGGAGCGCGCGCACCGCGCGTTCGAGCGCTCGGCTGGCGCTGCGAAGTGCCCGCTCGGCTTCGTACATCGCCGCCACCGCATCGTCGTGGCTGCCGCCGAGGAGGGGCGTGACGAGACCGGCCACACGTTCGCGGTAGCGGTCGACGTGGTCGGCGGCCACCGACAGTTCGGCGGCTGTGCTGCCGGTGGAAGCGCTCATCTGCCGAGTCTGGCACGGCGATGAGCGAATGGCACCGGGCGCGGCGACACCCGATCGGTAGCGTTGCATCTCGTGACCCGAGTGCCCGTTCGAGACGACCTTCGCGCCCTCGAGGGGTATCACTCCCCACAGGTGGACGTCCGCGTGCGGTTGAACACGAACGAGTCGCCCGTCGAGCCTCCTGCAGCGTGGCGCGATGCGTTCGCGGCCGAGCTGTCCAGGGTGGAGTGGCACCGCTATCCCGATCGGGCTGCGGGCGCACTGCGCGCCGAGATCGCCGACCTCCACGGCGTGTCTGACGAGCAGGTGTTCGCCGCCAACGGATCGAACGAGGTGCTGCAGACGCTGTTGCTCACGTTCGCCGGTCCCGGGCGCACGGTCGCCACGTTCGAACCGACGTATCAGCTGCACGCCCACATCGCGAGGCTCACCGGAGCGACGGTGTCGGAGACCGAGCGATCGGCCGACTTCACGCTCGACCTAGAGGCAGCGTTGGCGGCGATCGCCCGCGACCGTCCGACGGTGACGTTCCTGTGCTCGCCGAACAATCCCACAGGTCTCGTCGAGCCCGCCTACAACGTGCGCGCCGTGCTCGACGCAGTGGCAGCGCTCGACTCACCCGGCCTCCTCGTGGTCGACGAGGCATACGGGCAGTTCGCCGACTGGAGCGCGATCGATCTCGTCGACGAAGAGATCCCGCTCGCGGTGACGCGCACGTTCTCGAAGACGTGGTCGATGGCCGGAGCGCGCCTCGGCTACCTCGTCGGTCCGAGGTGGCTGGTGGCCGAGCTCGACAAGGTGGTGTTGCCGTACCACCTCGATGCAGCCAAGCAGATCGCCGGGCGCCTGGCGCTGCGTTTCGTGGGCGAGATGAACGAACGGGTGAAGCTGATCGTCGATGAGCGCGAGCGCATCCAACGCACGCTCGCCGACATGGCCGTCGATCAGTTCCCGAGCGGGGCCAACTTCGTGCTGTTCCGCCCTCGATCGCGGCCCGGCCGTCAGGTGTGGCAGGGGTTGCTCGACCGCAGCATCCTCATCCGCGACTGCAGCAGCTGGGCGCGTCTCGACAACTGTCTGCGCGTCACCGTCGGCACCCCTGACGAGAACGACGCCTTCATCGCCGCCCTCCAGGAGGTCCTCTCGTGAGCAACGACCCTCGGCCGCATCGCACGGCCACCCGCGCCCGAGCGACCAAGGAGACGTCGATCGAGTTGCACCTCGACCTCGATGGCACCGGTGAAGCGCACGCATCGACCGGCATCCCGTTCTACGACCACATGCTGGAACAGGTGGGCAAGCACGGCGGCTTCGACCTCCGCATCGACGCGACGGGCGACCTGCAGATCGATACGCACCACACCGTCGAAGACGTCGCGATCGCGCTGGGAGAAGCGTTCCGTGAAGCGGTCGGCGACAAGGTGGGCGTGCGTCGTTTCGCCAGCGGCCGGTATCCGCTCGACGAGGCGTTGGTCGATGTCGCGCTCGACCTGTCGGGTCGCCCGTTCGTGGTGTGGGAGGTGGAGATGCCCGAGTGCCTTCCGTTGGGCACTCCGGCGTTCGACCCACAGCTCGCCGAGCATGCCGTGTCGTCGTTCGCCACCGCAGCAGGCATCACGCTGCACGTCTCGTTGGTGCGCGGGCGCAACGTGCACCACATCATCGAGGCGACGTTCAAAGGACTCGGTCGGTGCTTGCGCGACGCCGTGCGCGTCGAGGGCACATCGTTGCCCAGCACGAAAGGCATGTTGTGACGCCGCAATCGCGCGGACGAGGGCCGCGCATCGCAGTGCTCGACTACGGCATCGGGAACCTCCGGTCGGCGCAGAAGGCGCTCGAGCACTGTGGCGCCGATGCTGTGTTGACGGCCGACCACGACGTGATCGCCGCCGCTGACGCCGTGGTGCTGCCTGGCGTCGGCGCGTTCGGTGCGTGCATGGATGCCCTGCGGGCGGCAGGTCTCGAGACCGAGGTGCATCAGGCCGTCCAGTCGGGACGCCCGTTTCTCGGGATCTGCGTCGGCATGCAGATGCTGTTCGATGGCAGCGACGAGGACCCCGGGGCTCGTGGCCTGGGAGTCATCAGGGGAACGATCTGCTGGCTGAGCGACGAGTTGCCACGACCGCAGATGCAGTGGAACCAACTCGTCGCGGCCGGGGCGCACCGAGACGATCCGATGTTCGCGGGCCTCACCGATCGGCCATGGATGTACTTCGTGCACTCGTTGCACGGGGTGCCTGCCGACCCCGCAGTGGTCGCCGCAACCTGCGACTACGCCGGCACGGTCAACGCCGCGTTCCGATTGGGCAACGTGTTCGCCACCCAGTTCCATCCCGAGAAGTCGGGGGAGTCGGGGCTTGCTCTCCTCACCAACTTCGTTCGCCTGGCCGAGTGCGTGCCGGCATGAGCGCGGAGCTGTACCCGGCAATCGATCTGCGTGGCGGCCGCGTGGTTCGTCTGCTGCAGGGCGACTACGACCAGGAGACCACGTATGGCGACGACCCGGTGGCGGTCGCGACGTCCTTCGCCGATCAGGGTGCGACCTGGATCCACGTGGTCGATCTCGATGCGGCACGTTCGGGTTCGCCCGAGAACCGCCACGTGGTGGCGGCGATTGCCCACGCCGTTCACGGTCGGGCACGTGTGCAGACCGGTGGCGGTGTGCGCACGCTTGCCGATGCGGAGGTGCTCGCCGACGCAGGCGTGGCCCGCGTGGTGATGGGGTCGGCCGCCGTCCGCGATCCAGAGCTGGTGGCAGTGGTCTCGCAGATCGTCGCGGTGGCCGTCGGGCTCGACCACCGCGCCGGGGAGCTCGCTGTGCACGGATGGACACAGGCGAGCGGGGTGGAGCTGTTCGACGCTCTCGGTTGGTTCCCGTCCGCGTCGGCGTTCGTCATCACCGACATCGGTCGCGACGGCATGTTGCAGGGACCCGACACCGAAGGACTGCGCGCCGCGTCGCTCGCCACGAGCATCCCCGTCATCGCCAGCGGTGGGGTTGCGACGCTCGACGATGTGATCGCGCTCGGCATGGTGCCCGGCATCGCGGGTGTGATCACCGGCAAGGCGCTGTACGAAGACAGGTTCACGGTTGCCGAAGGCGTGGCGTGTCTTCGACGTATCGGTCGAGGAGTGACGCCATGAGGGTGTCTCGAGTGATCCCGTGCCTCGACGTCACCGATGGTCGCGTGGTCAAGGGGGTCAATTTCGTCGACCTCCGTGATGCCGGCGACCCGGTGGAGATGGCCGAGTTCTACGACCGCGAGGGTGCCGACGAGTTGGTGTTCCTCGACATCACCGCATCGAGCGATGGTCGGCGAACGATGATCGACGTGGTGTCGCGCACCGCCGAACAGGTGTTCATCCCGTTCACGGTCGGAGGGGGTATCCGATCGGTCACCGATGCCCGATCCATGTTGCGAGCCGGGGCCGACAAGGTGAGCGTCAACACCGCTGCGGTACAGCGGCCCGAGCTGATCCGCGAGATCGCGGCCGAGTTCGGCACGCAGTGCGTGGTGTGTGCGGTCGATGCGAAGCGTCGCGCCGACGGGTCTGGGTTCGAGGTGTTCCTCCACGGGGGGCGCACGCCGACGGGCATCGATGCCCTCGCGTGGGTCGAGCAGGCGACGTTGCTTGGTGCGGGCGAGATCCTGCTCACGTCGATGGATCGCGACGGCACTCGGGAAGGCTTCGACCTCGCCCTCACGCGTGCCGTGTCCGATGCCGTCGGGGTGCCGGTCATCGCCAGCGGCGGCGTGGGCACCCTCGACCACCTTGCCGAGGGTGTGCTGCAGGGTGGAGCCACCGGTGTGCTCGCAGCCAGCATCTTCCACTTCGGCGAGTACCGCATCGCCGATGCGAAGGCGGCGATGGCCGCCGCGGGTGTGACCGTGCGGCCGATCCCGCACTCTGCCCGATGAGGTCGCGGCGATGATCGTGCCGGGCCTCGTGACAACGCCGTTCACCGTGATCGATGGCGGTCTGTCGACATCGCTCGAGGAGTTGGGTCATCGGCCTGCCGGTGCCCTGTGGACCGCCGAGTTGGTGATCGATCGCCCCGAGGTGATCGTGGCCGCGCACCGCCGGTTCGTGGAAGCCGGTGCCG
>JAYSLK010000773.1:0-1518 GCA_043725585.1 Actinomycetota bacterium | reverse complement strand
GCGACGACGCGACCTCGAACGTGCTCGACGGCGTGCAGGACGGCATGGTGCTCGACAGCGGGACACACGGCGAGACCTCCGCGCGCGGCGACCACGCCGAGGACGGCAGTGTTGTCGCTCTCGGTGCCCCCACCGGTGAAGATCACCTCGCCCGGCGCACAGCCGACAACATCGGCCACCGTCTCGCGCGCGTCGTCGAGCGCAGCGCGCGCCCGACGCGCGAAGCGATGCGAGCCGTTCGGGTTCGCATACTGCTGGTCGAGGAACGGCAGCATCGCGTCGATCGCCTCGCGCCGCATCGGCGTGGTGGCGGCGTGGTCGAGGTAGGTGAGCTCGGCCTCGCCCGACGTGGACCGGGCCGAGGTCCGCTCCGAACGATCTCCTGACATGTGCGCCACGCTACCGACAGGCGATGATGGAGGTGTGCGGGGCTTCCGAAGCGATTCCTATGGCGATGCGTTCGCCGACGTGTACGACGATTGGTACGCCGACGTCACGGATCTGGAGACCACGGTGGAGTTCGTCGCGCAACTCGCCACGGCAGACGGCACGCGCGCCGGTTCGCTGCTCGAGCTGGGTGTGGGCACCGGACGGCTGGCGCTGCCCTTGGCGAAGCGCGTGGCGTGCGTCACGGGCATCGACAGCAGCAAGAAGATGCTCGAGCGTCTTGCGTCCGCCGACCCGAACGGGACGGTCACGGTGGTGTTGGGTGACATGGTCGACGACCTGCCCTCCGGGCAGCACGAGGTGGTCCTCGCCGCGTACAACACCCTGTTCAACCTGACGAGCGAACAACGCCAGCAAGCATGCTTCGATCGAGTCGCCGAGGTCCTGGCACCGGGGGGTTCGTTCGTGGTGGAGGCGTTCGTCCCGCAGCACGACGCCGAACGGCCGCGCGGGTCCCAGGTGACGGTGCGGTCGATGACCGCCGACACCGTCGTGCTGAGCGCGAGCGTGCACGACACGGTTGCGCAGCTCGCCGAAGGTCAGTTTATCGAGATCTCCGACACGGCAGGGGTCCGGCTGCGGCCCTGGTCGATCCGCTGGGCCGATCCGGGGCAGCTCGACGCCATGGCCGCGCACAGTGGGCTCCACGTCACCCAACGGTGGGCCGACTATGACCGGACCCCCTTCTGCAGCACCAGCGACCGCCATGTGACGGTGTACACGTCGGCCGGAAATCCGGGTTGGGTTCGTACATGACGAGAACAATCGCTCTAGGGTAGATGATGTTGTGAGCCAACTTCGTCTGAACCCTCTCACCGGTCGATGGGTCACCATCGTTGCCGAGCGGGCCGACCGGCCCAGCGACTTCGCGCCTCGTGTTGCAGAAGTCGAAGCCGGGCCCGACCGTCCGTGCCCGTTCTGCCCCGGAAACGAGGAGGCCACCACGCCGTCGTTGGAGCAACTCGACGCCGGTGGCAGCTGGAAGATGCGGGTCATGCCGAACCTCTATCCGGCGTTCTCCGGTGATGAGCCGTTCTCGGTCCATCACCTCGGCCCGGTGCACGTGGAGGC
>JAYSLK010000772.1:0-1575 GCA_043725585.1 Actinomycetota bacterium | reverse complement strand
CCGACGACGTGGATGTACCGATGCCGATCGATGGTCACCGAGGGCTGCAACGAGGGAATGAAGCTGGACACGTCCGCCACCCTAGGACGCTCGTAGGATCGGACCCATGACCAACATCGTGATCGTCGACGCTGTCCGCACTCCCATCGGCAAGCGCAACGGTGGGCTGTCCACCCTGCATCCGGCCCAGGTGCTCGCCGCCGTGCAACGGGCGATCATCGATCGCACCGGCATCGACCCCGCCGAGGTGGGTCAGGTCGTCGCCGGGTGCGTCAGCCAGGTGGGCGAACAGGCCTTCAACGTCGGCCGCACCGCATGGCTCAGCGCCGGTCTGCCGCTCTCGGTGGCCACCACCACGATCGACACCCAGTGCGGATCCAGCCAACAGGCGACCAATCTGGCCGCGGCACTCGTCGGCAGCGGCGTGGTCGATGTCGCACTGGCCTGCGGCGTCGAGTCGATGAGCCGCATCCCGATCGGCGTGGGTGGCAGCAAGAACCTCGGCCTCGGTGTTCCGATGCCGAAGACCTACTTCGAGCAGTACGAGATGACCTCGCAGTTCGAAGGTGCCGAGCGCATCGCCGACAAGTGGGGCATCACGCGGGCCGACACCGACGCGTTCGGCTTCCGCAGCCAGCAGCTCGCAGCCCAGGCATGGAACGAGGACCGCTTCTCCGGGCAGTACATCACGGTCGAGGCTCCCGACCGAAACGAGGACGGCAGCTTGGCCGACACGTTCCACACCGTCGCCCGCGACGAAGGCCTGCGCGAGACCACGATGGACAAGCTCGCCAGCCTGAAGCCCGTCGCCCGCGAGAACGGTGTGCACACGGCCGGCAACTCGAGCCAGATCTCCGACGGCGCCAGCGCCGTGCTGATGATGACCGAGGAGAAGGCTGCGGCACTCGGCTTGAAGCCCCGTGCCCGCATCGTCGACACCTGTCTGGTGGGCACCGACCCGGTGTTGATGCTCACCGGCCCCATCGACGCAACCCAACGGATGCTCTCCCGCACGGGCATGTCGATCGACGACATCGACGTCTTCGAGATCAACGAGGCGTTCGCCTCGGTGGTGCTCGCGTGGCAAAAGGAAGTGGGTGCCAACCCCGATCGGGTGAACCCGAACGGTGGTGCGATCGCCCTCGGTCACCCCCTGGGAGGCACCGGCGGGTTCCTGCTCACGAAGGCGTTGTACGAGCTCGAGCGCTCCGGCGGCACGTACGGGCTCGTCTCGATGTGCTGTGGTGGCGGGCTGGGTACCGGCACCATCATCGAACGCCTCTGATCAGGGCCTGATCCGCCGCCGTGCCCGCGCCGAATCGGCCGGCCGGGCGATAGACACCGGCCATGCATCTAGGACACCCGCTGAAGCTCCTTGCCGGAGCTGCGCTCATGGTGTGCTCGTGCGCCGATGCAACGGCCGGCCGAGCGGCAACCACGGCCAGCCCGGCCAGCACGCTGATCGCGACCAACGCGGTCATCGAGCGGGTGGTCGACGGCGACACCGTGGTCATCGAGATCGACGGTCGCAGCGAGAACGCTCGCCTGATCGGCATCGACACCCCCGAGACCGTC
>JAYSLK010000771.1:0-5831 GCA_043725585.1 Actinomycetota bacterium | reverse complement strand
TGCGATGGTCGTGCCGGCCTCGGTGAGGTTCTGGGTGATGTTCGAGATCAGGTTCGAGCCGTGGGTCGGGCCCACGATGAACAGGTTGGGGAAGCCGTGCACGTGCATCCCGTGCAGGCTCTGCATGCCGTTGTCCCACTTCGCGCTGAGTGACAGACCGTCGCGTCCGTAGGTCTCGAAGCCCGAGCGCCGCGCAGCAGGGGTGCCGACCTCGAACCCCGACGCGTAGATGATCACGTCGAGATCGTAGTGCTGGCCGTTCGCCCAGAGCCCTTCGGCGTCGATGCGCTCGACACCCTTGCCCTCGGTGTCGACGAGGTGCGTGTTCGGGTTGTTGTAGGCCTGCAAATACTCGTCGTGAAAACACGGGCGCTTGCACAACTGACGGAACCACGGCTTCAGCGCCTCCACCGTCGCCGGATCGGTGACGATCTGATCGACACGAGCACGGATCTCGGTCATCTTCTCGTCGTCGCTCTCCTCGTATGCCATCAGCATCGTCTCGGGGTCGAACGCAGCACCCTCGCCGAGCATCTTCACCACGCGGTCGCGGATCCGCTTGGAGATGTCGGTCCAACCGTCGTGCACCAGATCCTCGTCGGTGAAACCGCCGGTCTGCAGCGTGGCGAAGTTGGTCAGCCACTTCTGCTGCCACCCCTGACCCAACGACGCAAACCACTCGGGATCCATCGGATGGTTGTTGCGGATGTCGATCGACGACGGCGTGCGCTGGAAGACGAGCAGCTCACCCGAATCCCGTGAGAGCGCCGGGATGCACTGAACCGACGTTGCACCGGTACCGATGATGCCCACACGTTTCCCGTCAAGGCGGGTCATCGGCGCCCCCGACGGGTCGCCTCCGGTGAGGCCGTAGTCCCATCGACTCGTGTGGAAGCACTCGCCTGCGAAGTCCTCGATTCCAGGCGTGCCGGGCAGCTTCGGCCGATGCAGCGGGCCGGTGCCCATCGTGACGAACCTCGCCCGGATCGCATCCCCGCGATCGGTGTGGATGATCCATCGCGATGACACGTCGTCCCACCGCAGTTCGGTCACCTGAGTGGAGAACACCGCCTTGTCGAACAGACCGAAGTGGGTGGCGATCCGTCGCGCATGGGCGTAGATCTCCGGCGCGTACACGTACTTCATGCTGGGCATGTGCCCGGTCTCTTCGAGCAGCGGCAGATACACCATCGCCGCCGTGTCGCACATGGCACCCGGGTACCGGTTCCAGTACCAGGCACCGCCCACGTCGCCGCCGCCTTCGATGATGCGCACATCGTCGATGCGGGCCTGCTTCAGCCTGGCACCGGTGGTGAGACCCGAGAACCCTCCCCCGATCACGGCGACGGTCACCTCGTCGAACAGCGGTTCCCGCTCGACTTGAGGCGTGTACGGGTCGTCGAGCAGGTGGGCGAACCGGCCGGTCGGTTGCAGGTACTGCTCGTTGCCTTCGGGGCGGATCCGCTTGTCGCGCTCCTCGCGATACTTGGCTCGAAGCGCGTCGCTCTCGATGGTGTCCGTCATGGGCCGAGCATACGAGCGAAGCATCCGACGTCTCGGTACTCGAAGGCCGCCGTCACATTCCGGCGAGGACGAGCGCAGCTGCGCCGACCAGGCCGGCATCGCCACCGAGTGCCGCTCGTCGCAGTTCGAGCGGGCGTGCGTAGCCGAGGCCCGCGTATCGCTCGACCGAGCGACGAATGGGAGCGAACAGCAGCTCGCCCGCGTTGGCGACGCCTCCGCCGATGACCGCTACGTGGACGTCGAGCGATGTCGCAACACCGGCGAGCATGCTGCCGATCGCGCGGCCGGCACGGTCGAATGCAGCGACTGCGATCGGATCGCCTCCGCGCGCTGCGACAGCGACGGCCTCAGCGGTCTGCTCACCACCGAAACCGTTCGCCACGGCCCATGCCGCGATCTTCCGGCCACTGGCGATCGCTTCGACGCACCCCACTCCCCCGCACGCGCACGCCGGCCCGTCGAGCTCGACGCTGATGTGGCCGAGGTGACCGCCGTTGCCGGACGGTCCCACATGCGGGCGACCACTCAGGATGATCCCACCTCCGACGCCGGTGGAGACCACCATGCCCACCATGTCGTCACATCCTCGCCCGGCGCCACGCCAGTGCTCGCCGATCGCGACACAGACCGCGTCGCCGGCGAGGTGGACATCGAGTGTGGGGACCAGCGCGGCGATCTGGGAAACGATCGGGAACGCTCGCCAGCCGTGGATGTTCACGGGGCTCACCGTGCCGGCGACCAGATCGATCGGGCCGGCCGTGCCGATCCCCAACCCTGCACACGCGGTGGGCTCGACGTGTGCCGTCACCGCCCCGACCACCTCGGCGACAGCCGCGAAGACCGTCTCCGCGTCGCCAGCAGGAGTCAACACCTGAACCCGGTGGTGGACGGTGCCGTCGGCGCGCACGGCCGCTCCGGCGATCTTCGTTCCCCCGACGTCGATCGCGATGGCGAATCGTTGGTCCGACATGGCGCGCACCGTAGCCGCCACTCGGGTCGTGAGGTCGGCCGGTTCTTCGTCTCGGATCGCAGGCGACGGCTGTGTACGACCTCTTCCGATGCGACAGAGTGGTCCCATGCAGGATCACTTCGACGTCGAACACCGCGAGTTCCGAACCTCGTTCGCAGCCTTCGTGGCCCACGAGATCACGCCGCACTACCTGGAGTGGGAGGCAGCCGGGCTCGCCCCTCGATCGCTGTTCGCCGAGGCAGGCAGGTACGGATTCGTCGGGATGGCCGTGCCCGAAGCGCTCGGGGGTGGCGGCACCGACGACTTCCGGTTCAACCAGGTGATCGCCGACGAGCTCGCTGCCGCCGGCATCGGCGGTGCGGGCCTGGGCATCACGTTGCACAACGACATCACCACGCCCTACTTCATCGAGTACTGCACCGAGGAACAGGCGACTCGTTGGCTGCCGGGCATCGCGGCCGGCGCGCTCATCACTGCGATCGCGATGACCGAGCCGGGCACGGGATCCGATCTGGCGAGCATCGCCACGACGGCCGTGCGAGACGGCGATGTCTACGTGCTGAACGGATCGAAGACCTTCATCACGAACGGGATCAACGGCGACCTCGTGATCGTGGTCGCGAAGACCGACCCGACCCAGCGGCACACCGGGATGTCGTTGCTGGTGGTGGAACGAGGGATGGAAGGCTTCGAACGCGGCCGCAACCTCGACAAGATCGGCATGCACAGCCAGGACACTGCCGAGCTGTTCTTCAACGACGTTCGCGTGCCGGTGGCCAACCTGCTGGGAGAGGAGGGCCAGGCGTTCCGCTACCTCACGGCGAACCTCGCCCAGGAGAGGCTCTCCATCGCACTCACCGGAGTGTCGACGGCACGCGCAGCGCTCGGTTGGACGGTCGGCTACGTCAAGGAGCGTAAGGCGTTCGGCCAGCCGATCGGTTCGTTCCAGAACACCAAGTTCGTGCTCGCCGAGGCGAAGACCGAGGTCGACATCGCCCAGGCCTACATCGACCAGTGCGTCCTCCGGCTGAACGATGGCGAGCTGACCGCGACCGACGCAGCCCAGGCCAAGTACTGGTGCACCGAACTGCAACAGCGCACGATCGACAAGTGCCTGCAGCTGTTCGGCGGCTATGGCTACATGACCGAGTACCCGATCGCCCGAGCCTACGCAGACGCCCGCGTCACCTCCATCTACGGCGGCACCACCGAGGTGATGAAGACAATCATCGCGAAGTCGCTCGGATTGTGACCACGGATCACCGCCGGCGCTAAGAACGCGTCAACAGCGGTGGGCCACGATCGACATGGTGTTACAGATGAACGTCATGAGCCGCACATCTCAGCGTCCACGCCCGATCGATCCCTTCCGCCTCGCACTCACGTTTGCCGGACCACTGGTCGTCATCGGCATCGCGTGGGCCTCCACCGGGGTGCGCGACACGATGGAGATCGCAAACGTCGCGCTGGTCACGGCGGTCATCACCGTCGCCGTCGCGACGCTCAGCTGGAAGGCGGGCGTGACGACATCGATCGCAGCGGCCTTCAGCCTCAACTACTTCCACACCGAGCCGGTTCACTCGCTTCGAATCACGTCGCGGTCCGATCTCATCGCAGTGACGTTGCTTGCGGTGATCGGCATCGCGGTCAGCGTTGCCACCGCGCTTCGCATCCGAGTGTTCGCCCGCGAGCACACCACCATCGCCGCAGCCGAGAACCGCTCGCTGCTGGCGACAGCGAGCGCACAAGATCGCCCGATCCCCGTTGTTTGGGTCGAGGCCGTGAAGGCCGCGTGCGCTGGCATGTCGCTGGTCGACTGCCGCATCGAGCCGGCCGGAGCCTCGAAACTCCCGATGATCGCTCGTCAGCGAATGCACCCCGACGACCCGGCCACGTTCGTGCTGCCGGAGGGTGGCGCGGTGGTGGCGTTCAACGACCCGCGGGCATCGGCCCAGCTCACGATCACCCCACGACCGGGTATCGGTTCACTGACTCTCGAGCGACGGGTGGTGTTCGCGTTCGCCGATCAGCTCGAACTGGTGCTGAACACGACTTCCACCGCCAGCCGGGTCTGAACCTCCGACGCTCTCCTTCGACGAAGCACCCGCGACAGGCGGCACACTTGGGCGTGTGGAGCGAGGTCGTCTTCGTGTGTACCTTGGAGCGGCCGCGGGCGTCGGCACCACCTACGCCATGCTCGACGAGGCATTGAGACGCCAGAGTCGCGGCGCCGATGTGATGATCGGGTGTGTGCTGACGCACGGGAGATCGGTGATCGAGGCCCGGCTGGCCCAACTCGGCGCGCCGTCGGCCTGTCCGCTCGACCTCGACGTCGCGGCGGTGCTGGCGGCTCGACCGAGCGTGGTCCTCGTCGACCAACTGGCACATCGAAACCCAACGAAATCGGTGCGTGAGCACCGTTGGCAGGACGTGGACGCTCTGCTCGATGCCGGGCTCGACGTGATCACCACGCTCACCGTTCAACAGATCGACTCACTCGCTGACCCGGTGCGCGACATTGTCGGTCGCGTGCCCGACGCCCTGGTACCCGACGAGTTCTTGATCCGCACGGACCAGATCGAGATCGTGGACATCTCGCCCGAGGCGATCCGGAGGCGGATCGCACACGGCAACGTCTTCGGGCCCGACGACCTGAGGCCGGACGATGCCGACCTGTTCAACTCGAGCGCGTTCGCCGAGTTGCGCGGGCTGATGATGTTCTGGATGGCGAATCGACTCGCCGCTGGACCGCAAGACCCTCCTGGGGCGCACGAGAAGGTGGTCGTCGCGGTGACCGACAGCCCGAACGCCGATGCGGTGCTCCGAAGGGCCGCTCGACTCGCCCAGCGGTCGCGTGCACCGATGATCGGTGTGCACGTTCAGATCGCGCCCGATCACGACGACACCCGTCGCGACGCACGTCGCGAGCGCGTCGAGCGTCTGGGCGGCACCTTCCATCAGATCGTCGGCGCCGACGTGGCCGGCACCTTGCTGTCCTTCGCGGAGACCGAGCACGCATCGCAACTCGTGCTCGGGACACCCGGGAAGCGACGGGCACGGCCGGGACGACGCACGGTGGTCGACGACGTGATCCGCCGGGCCAGGTCGGTCGACGTGCACGTCGTCGCGGTCGATCTCCCCGACGACGACCGTCTCAAGAGCCGTCGGATCGTTCCCTCGCCGCGACGACAGCTGGCGGCAGGCGTCCTCGGCGCGGCGGCCTTGGCCGTGCTCACCGCTGCGCTGACGGCGAACCGCGACCAGTTGTCGGTCGCGACCTCGCTGTCGCTGTACCTGCTCGCAGTCGTCGCGATCACCGCCGCCGGGGGCGCCGTGC
>JAYSLK010000770.1:0-9489 GCA_043725585.1 Actinomycetota bacterium | reverse complement strand
CGCGGTCGTGCGGAGCGTGAGCGCGGCTGCCTTGCGTCCGTTGGCGGACGCGCCTCGCCACGTCGCGGTTCGATACAGCTGCAGGGCCGACCACACCGTCAGTCCTTCGGCGGGCGAGCCGACCGACGCCGGTTCGTCGCTCGGGCGGCCGTCGTCGTCGAGGTGCCAACCGCTCGCCGGCAGGCCGACAGCCTGCAGCCGGCGAATGAGGCTGTCGGCATCGCCGGAGCGGTCGAACCGCTGGCGGAACATCCGGGTCTCCCCGGAGCGGAGCTGCACGCGCCACCGCACGTCGTAGCGCTCCGTCGCGGCGCCGCGACGATCCTTCGTCGCGACCTTGCGCTTGCCATCGCCCATCACGGTCACCCTTGTCACGTCCAGCACGACCGATACCTCCGAAGTCCTCGTCTCCTTACAGAGCAAGCGGAACCGGAAGCGCAGCACAGAACTTCAGTGCCATTGGAGTGCCATCGAGACCGCTTCGGCCTCGAACCTCCTGGTCAGGTGGGGTATCGCGTCATCCTGAAGAAGGATCTTCGTGCGCCGTACTGGGAGGGTCGTTCACGCAACGTGAACTAGCAGCTCGCGGGCCTCGACAACCAGCTGAGCTGGGGCAACGTGTCAAAGTTGCGCGTTGGGCAACTGTCCGGCAATGTCCAGGATGAACCGTCCGTGACCGCCCGCTGCCGCTGAATCGTGGCAACGGGCGGTCACGAGAGATCGATGGATGCCGATCTTGGGTGTGCGCCGAGCTGGATCAGGGGTGGATCTCGTACATGCACGTGTGAGCGCCGATGGCCTTGTGGGTCACTCGCTCCACTCGGGCTTCCGGGAGCAGCTCGCGGATGAACTCGAGCTCGCTCGTGCATGTCTGGCCGAACTGCGCCGCAACGTCCCAGATGGGGCAGCTGTGCAGGTTGATGTGAAAGGACTCGGGGCTGCTGCCGTCTGTGTCGGCCAGGTACCCCTCGGCATCGAGCAGGACGGCGAGCGCCTCGACCTTGGCGGCCAGGTTCTTGCCGTCGAGATGATGGCGAACGGCGTCGACCCGACGGCGGCGTTGGCGCTCGAAGACGCGGGCGACGAGATCGGGGTCTTCTTCTTCGATGTGCACGAGGAGGTCGATGGACAAGGTCTCGGCCCTGGCGGCGAACATCGCCTCCGTCCTGTCCGTGGTGCGGAAGCGGTCGGCTGGTCGGCCTGGCTGGCCTCGCTCTTGGCGGGCGTCGACGTAGCCGGCAGACCGGAGCGACGAGAGGTGTTGGCGGGCGGCGCTGGGCGAGATGGCCAGCGCGTCGGCGAGCTCGTCCGCGGTGGCTTCACCATGTCGCTTCAGCACCTCGAGAACGCGGTGCTGTGCTGGTGAAACCAATGCAGTCATCACCTTGATGATAGGGCAGTTGTCGTAGATGAGGTGAGTTTTCGTAGTTTTAACAGTTGTTACTTACGAAACGGGTAGCATGTCGCCCATGATCGTCGAGCAGAACAACGGCCAGACCTCTACCGGGCTGATCTCCGCCGAGGTCCGTGAACTCGCCGAGCGGCCGTACCAGCACGGCTTCGTGTCCGACATCGACACCGATGTCATCCCGAAGGGCCTCAGCGAGGACGTGGTCCGGCTGGTCTCGTCGAAGAAGAACGAGCCGGCGTGGCTGCTCGAGTGGCGGCTCCAGGCGTACCGCCATTGGCTGACGATGGAGGAACCCGACTGGCAGAACGCCCACTACGCGCCGATCGACTTCCAGGACATCGCCTATTACGCGGCGCCGAAGCCGAAGCCGAAGCTGGCGAGTATGGACGAGGTTGACCCGGAACTGCGTGAGATGTTCGACAAGCTCGGCATCTCACTCGCCGAGCAGGAGCGCCTGAGCAACGTCGCCGTCGATGCGATCGTCGACTCGGTCTCGGTCGCCACCACCTACAAGACCAAGCTCGCCGAGGTCGGCGTGATCTTCTGTTCGTTCTCCGAAGCTGTCGCCGGGCACCCGGAACTGGTGCGGGCCAACCTCGGCTCGGTGGTGCCCCAGCGCGACAACTACTTCGCTGCGCTGAACTCGGCCGTGTTCTCCGACGGTTCGTTCTGCTACATCCCGAAGGGTGTTCGTTGCCCGATGGAGCTGTCCACGTACTTCCGGATCAACTCGGCACAGACCGGGCAGTTCGAACGAACGTTGATCGTCGCCGAGGAGGGCTCGTACGTCAGCTACCTCGAGGGCTGCACCGCGCCGATGCGCGACGAGAACCAACTGCACGCCGCCGTCGTCGAACTCGTCGCGCACCAGGACGCTCAGATCAAGTACGCCACCGTGCAGAACTGGTACCCGGGCGACGCCCAGGGCAAGGGTGGCATCTATAACTTCGTCACCAAGCGCGGCACCTGCGTCGGTGATCGTGCGAAGATCTCCTGGACCCAGGTCGAAACCGGGTCAGCGATCACGTGGAAGTACCCGAGCGTGATCCTGAAGGGTGACGACTCGGTCGGAGAGTTCTACTCGGTCGCACTCACTGCGGGCTATCAGCAGGCCGACACCGGCTCGAAGATGATCCACATCGGTAAGGGGACCACGAGCACGATCGTCTCCAAGGGCATCTCGGCCGGCCACGGTCAGAACACCTATCGCGGTCAGGTCAAGGTGCTGCGCTCGGCCGAGGGCGCCCGCAACTTCACCCAGTGCGATTCGTTGCTGTTGGGTGGCGACTGTGGGGCGCACACCTTCCCGTACATCGAAGTCAAGAATCCGACCGCTCAGGTCGAACACGAGGCATCCACCTCCAAGATCGGGGAGGACCAGATGTTCTACTGCCGGCAGCGTGGCATCTCTGGCGAAGACGCCACATCGATGATCGTCAACGGCTTCTGCCGCGAGGTGTTCAAGGAGCTGCCGATGGAGTTCGCGGTCGAGGCCCAACGCCTCCTCAGCGTGAGCCTCGAGGGGAGTGTCGGCTGATGTTGCACATCGAGAACCTTCATGCGTCCATCGGCGGAACCACCATTCTGCGCGGCCTCGATCTGCACATCAACCCGGGCGAGGTGCACGCGATCATGGGCCCGAACGGATCCGGGAAGAGCACCCTGGCCAGCATCCTCAGCGGGCGCAGCGGCTACGAGGTCACGGGCACGGTCACCTACCAAGGCATCGATCTGTTGGCACTCGAGCCAGAGGAGCGCGCTGCGGCCGGTGTGTTCCTCGCGTTCCAGTACCCGGTCGAGCTGCCCGGCGTCGGCAATCTCTACTTCCTGCGCACCGCGCTCAACTCGATCCGCACGAGCAGAGGTCTCGACGTGATCGATGTCAGGACCTTCCTCGAGATGGCAGACGCGGCGATGCAATCGGTCGAGATGGATCAATCGCTGCGCAGCCGGTCGGTGAACGAAGGCTTCTCAGGTGGCGAGAAGAAGCGCAACGAGGTGCTGCAGATGGCCATCCTGCAGCCCACGCTCGCGATCCTCGACGAGACCGACTCGGGCCTCGACATCGATGCGCTGCGCATCGTTGCCGGCGGCGTCAACGCCCTTCGCAGCCCCGAACGGTCGATGCTCGTGATCACCCACTACCAACGGCTGCTCGACTACATCGTGCCCGACCACGTCCATGTCCTCGCCGGTGGGCGGATCATCCGCAGTGGCGGCAAGGAGCTGGCGAACGAGCTGGAAGCCAACGGCTACAGCGAGACGGTTGACGAGTACGCCACTGCGACGGGTGCGACGCGTGCGATGGGGGTGTCGACATGACAGCCACGCTGGCAGGCCACGGGCTGACTGCGCTTGCGCCCAAGGTCGAGCAGACTGGGCCGGACTGGCTCGTCCGTGCTCGCGAGGCGGTCTTCGAGTGGATTTCCGACCGCGGGTTTCCGACACGTAAGGACGAGGACTGGAAGTACCTGCGCCTTGGTCCCGTTGTCGGTCCAATCGTCGAGGGCGCGTTCTCGCCGGCACGACGCGAGGATGGCCTTGGTGTGACCTCGTCGATGCTTGCCGGTCTCGTGCCCGACCTCGGTGGTGTACGGCTCGTGTTCGTCAACGGCCTGCTCGCACACGATCTGTCATCGGGATCAGGGTCGGGATCGGGAGCGAACATCACGGGGGTGGCGTCGATGTTGCTCGACGACCCCGATCGCGTCGCCTTTCGCGTCGTAGTCGGCGCCAGCGAGCAGGTTCACCTCGACGGGTTCGCGGCGTTGAACGTCGCGCTCGCCGAAGACGGCGCCTATATCGACGTACCCGCCGATTTGGCACTCGAGCAGCCGATCCATCTCGTGTTCTGCACGACCTCCCTCACCGGCACTGTCGGAGGGGACCTCGTGATGTCGAGCCCACGTTCGATGGTCCATGCAGGACCGAACAGCCGCGTCACCATCATCGAGACCCATGTCGGCATCGGTGACGCTCCCACCTGTACCAATGCCGTCACCCAGATCACACTCGATGCCGGTGCGCACGTCGAACACGTCGTGGTGCAAGACATGCCGACGGCTGCGTTCCATCTCAATGTGGTGGATGTGGTGCAGGCGGCGGACAGCACGTTCTCGTCGCACGCATTTTCATTGGGCGGCGCAATTGCTCGCCACGAGGTCAGGGTGCTGCTCGACGGTGGACATGCCAATGTGGCGCTCGCCGGGCTGTATCTGCCTGCGGGCGACCAGCACCACGATCATCCGGTGATGGTGGAGCACCGCGCCCAGAACTGCACGAGCAGCCAGCGATACCACGGGGTGCTCGACGAGCGCGGCCACGGCGTGTTCAACGGCCGGATCGTTGTCCAGCCAACGGGTGGCGGTACGGATGCGACCCAGTCGAACAAGAACCTGATCCTGTCGGAACAGGCCGAGATCGATACACGGCCACGACTCGAGATCTTGGCCGACGACGTGAGGTGTGCGCACGGTGCCACGGTCGGCCAACTCGACGCTGAAGCCATCCACTACCTGAGGACCAGAGGCATCAACGAGGGCACGGCCCGCGCGATGCTCACGTCTGCCTTCGCGAACGAGATGGTTGAGCAGGTCACGCTGGCACCGCTGCGCGACTGGATCCAGCGTCTCGTCTCCGAACGTCTCCATCGCGTGTCGGACCTCAACTCGACGGAACTGTCATGAGCCGAGCTCGACCTGAGCCAATCGAACTCATCAACGATGTTCACGTCACCCTGATCCCGAGCGGGGAGCGGTT
Source organism: Actinomycetota bacterium (assembly GCA_043725585.1). Classification (GTDB taxonomy): domain Bacteria; phylum Actinomycetota; class Acidimicrobiia; order Acidimicrobiales; family Ilumatobacteraceae; genus VFMC01. The sequence goes on along the minus strand of JAYSLK010000770.1, from coordinate 4,319 downwards.
CAAATTGCATCGCGGTGAATGTGTGACGGTCACTCAGGCACTTGGCGGCAGCATCACCGTGCACACCGACTCCGGGCATCTCGCCCGCATCAACGGTGCCGATGCAGTGGCTCTCGGCCTCGGCGACCTGATCGAGGATCGCGGTGACAGAAGTGCAGGCACTGCCGTCACCGTCGCCCGCAGGACGGCAGGTGCCTCGGGCCCGACAAGCCCGACGAGCACGAGGAGTGCAGCGAGATCGACGAGTACCACGGGTACGACGGGTGATGGCGGCGAGTTCGACATGGCGCTGGTGATGCGACAGCTCGAGACGGTCTTCGATCCAGAGATCCCTGTCAACGTGGTCGACCTCGGCCTGATCTACTCCTGTCAAGCAGCGGAGCAACCCGACGGACGGTACCGCGTGGACATCGAGATGTCGATGACTGCACCCGGCTGCGGCATGGGGGACGTGCTCAAGATCGACGCCCGCGACCGTGTCGCCGCCGTTCCCGGGGTCGGCGAGGTCGACGTCGTCATCGTCTGGGACCCACCGTGGGGCATCGACCGCATGTCCGACGCAGCGCGCCTGCAGCTCGGGATGCTCTGAGCGCCCGATGAATTACCCCCAAAGCACACAGGGACTACCAAGAGGAGCACACTCATGAAGGTTTGGATCGATCAGGACCTCTGCACCGGCGACGGGCTGTGTGAGGAGATCGCACCTGACGTCTTCTTCGGCCAGGATGACGGTCTGTTCTACGTGAAAGAAGATGCAGCCAACTTCGGGAGCGAGAGGAAGTTCGATGGCACCGCCAACCCGGCTGGCGCCGATGGTATGGCGCGCATCCCCGACGGCGGCCTCGATCGGGTGATCGAAGCAGCCGAGGAGTGCCCCGGCGAGTGCATCTTCATCGAGATGGACTGACACCATGTCGACGATGCCACAGTCCATCACTCTGACCAACAAGGCTGCGCCTGTTGGCGTGGCCACTGGCGACAAGCTTCCCGGAATCCACGACATCATCGCCGTGGCCAGCGGTAAGGGCGGCGTCGGCAAGTCGACCGTGGCTGTCAACCTGGCGATCGCCCTGGCCGGTCGTGGCCTGCGCGTGGGTCTCGTCGATGCCGACCTGTACGGGCCCAGCGTGCCCGGCATGCTCGGCCTCGCGTTCGCAGGCGGACCGCTCGGTACTGAGGATGGACGGATTGTTCCCGGTGAACGCCATGGCATCAAGGCGGTGTCCATGGGGTTGCTCCGCGACGACGACAACCCCGCCATCCTGCGCGGGCCGATGGTGTCGAAGTACCTTCAGATGTTGGTTGGACAGGTCGCCTGGGGCCAGCTCGACTACCTCATCCTCGATTTGCCGCCCGGCACCGGGGACACGCAACTGACGCTGGCACAGAGCCTGCGCCTATCGGGCGCCGTCATCGTCACCACCCCGCAGGACGTCAGCCTCAAGATCGCCCGGCGGGGCCTGCGGATGTTCGAGACGGTGAACGTCCCGATCCTTGGGATCATCGAGAACATGAGCACGTTCACATGCCCGCACTGTGCCACCGACACCGATGTGTTCGGCCACGGAGGTGGTGAACAGATGAGCGCCGAGTTGGGTGTCGCCTTCCTCGGTGCGATCCCGCTCGATGCCGACATCGTGTTGGGCGGCGACGGAGGCAACCCGATCGTGATCGACAAGCCGGAATCGGTGGCGGCGAGCAGCTACCGACGGATCGCCGAGCGGCTCCACACAGAACTGCAGGGCAGCGACCACGCCGAACTCCCATCGTTCTCGTGGACCTGGGATTCTGACGCAGGGTCTCCGCAGTGGCTCGATGAGCACACGCACGCTGGCGGATCGCCGACCGTCCCCCTGGGCTTCGCCCGTCGCGACCCGAGGACGCTGGCGGTGCTCTGGCAAGACGGACGCATCGACCAGTTCGACGTGCGCGACCTGCGCCTCGCGTGCCGGTGCGCCGCTTGCGTCGAGGAACTGAGCGGTCGTGCGTTGCTCGATCCGGCCAGCATCAGCCCCGACGTCAGCCCACGCGTCATCACCACGGTCGGCAACTACGCCTTCACGGTGCAGTGGAGCGACGGTCACAGCACTGGCATCTACGCCTTCGAGTACCTGCGGGTGCTGGCGGACCGCATCAGCGTCGGAGCCGTGGAAGATGTCTGACTCGGTCGGCGGCTTCAGCGGGGGAGCGACGACAATTGCGATCAAGGCTGAGACCTCGGTCGTCGATCCCGACTCATGCAAGTTCACCGTCGACCGCGTTGTCCATCCGGGCGGGCCGTTCGCATACCGGCACATCGATCCGACCGACGATGCGCCACTGGCCGCCCGACTGTTCGGGCTGGGCCCCATCACCCACGTGCTCATCGCTGGCCCGACCGTCACGGTCAGCAAGTCGTCGGCAGCATCCTGGGACACCCTCCGACGACGAATCGGGGCTGCGATCCGTGAACATCTGGGAGCCGGCTCTCCAGTGATCATCGACCGTGTTGCCGCCAGCGGAGCTCCAGGCGTTTCGCTACGCAGCGACCGACAGGTACGCGTTGCGATCGAAGATCTGCTCACTCGCACCGTCAACCCCTCGATCGCCTCGCACGGCGGCACCATCTCGGTCGTCGATCTGACTGACGGCGTCCTGTCGATCGAGATGAGCGGAGGATGCCAGGGCTGCTCGTCGTCCACTGCCACCCTCCGCGACGGCTTCGAGACAATGGCTCGACTGGTCGCCCCTGAGATCACAGCCATCGTCGACACCACCGATCACGCCAGCGGCACAGCGCCGTTCCATCCGCCAGGGTCATCGCCCTCGACCAGCACCAATCCCATCGCCATCACCCGCAGTGCCAACCATGCCGCGAATGACAGGAGCCACACACCATGAGCACCATTGAGATCACCAGTGCGCCCGCCGCTCGTCCGTTGATCAACCTCACCGACGAAGCAGCCACCAAGGTGGCTGAACTGATCGCCGCCGAAGCGAGCGACGATGAGCTCGGCCTCCGCATCGCCGTACGCGCCGGTGGGTGTTCGGGGTTCTCGTACGAGATGTTCTTCGACCCGGAGACCAATCCCGACGATCACCTTGCAGTCTTCGGGACCGTGACGGTCAAGGTCGACTCGGCCAGCAGTCAGCACCTCGACGGGGCCACCCTCACCTACAGCGACGGCATCCAGGGAGCCGGGTTTAGCGTCGAGAACCCCAACGCCACCCGCAGCTGTGGGTGCGGCAAGTCCTTCTCGTGACTGGTGACGAAGGGTCGGTCACCGACACCCTCGGCCGTCCTGTCCGGGACCTCCGCATCTCGGTCACCGATCGCTGCAACTTCCGATGCACCTACTGCATGCCGAAGGAGGTCTTCCATCGCGACTTCCAGTATCTGGCTCGTTCGGCACTGCTCGACTTCGATGAGATCGAGCGCGTCGCCCGGTCATTCGCCCGCCACGGAGTGACCAAGCTGCGTCTCACCGGCGGCGAGCCGTTGCTTCGCAGGGGTCTCGAGGATCTCATCGCCCGTCTCGCGACCATTCCCGAAATTGACGATCTCGCCATGACTACCAATGGCGCCCTCCTAGAACGGAAGGCGCCGGGGTTGGCCGCGGCTGGGCTCAAGCGGGTGACCGTGAGCCTCGACTCGCTCGACGACGCCGTCTTCATGGCGATGAACGATGTCGGCTTCTCGGCGCAGAAGGTGCTCGACGGGATCGCTGCCGCGACTGAAGCCGGGCTCGGGCCGATCAAGATCAACATGGTCGTGAAGCGCGGCGTCAACGACGCATCGGTGGTCGAGATGGCACGGCACTTCAAGGGCAGCGGCCACACCCTTCGATTCATCGAGTACATGGATGTCGGTTCTACGAACGGTTGGCGACTTGATGACGTCGTCACCGCCGCCAGCATCGTGGACGTACTCGACCGCGAGTTCGGTGTCGAACCCGTCGAGCCGTCATATGCCGGCGAGGTGGCCACGCGGTGGCGGTACCTCGACGGCAGCGGGGAAGTAGGTGTCATCGGTTCCGTCACGAAGCCCTTCTGCGGCAACTGCACCCGGGCTCGCCTGTCGGCCGAAGGCGTGCTGTACACCTGCCTGTTCGCTGCCGGTGGCACCGACCTGCGCGAGTTGGTCAGGAGCAGCCACGACGGGCGGACCGTCGACCAGGCACTCGACGAGCGGATCGGGCGACTGTGGAGTGACAGGACGGACCGCTACTCCGAGACCAGGTCGTCGTTCACCGAAGGGTTGACCACTGGGCTCACCATCCGGCCCGCCATCCGTCCGGCCAAGGTCGAGATGAGCCACATCGGGGGATGAGGCTTCGTCG
>JAYSLK010000769.1:0-2262 GCA_043725585.1 Actinomycetota bacterium | reverse complement strand
CTCGAGCGTGATCACGCGATCGTTCACCGGCAACTGCGAGCTGAGCGCGTTCAGCAGAGAAGTCTTGCCTGAGGACGTTGCGCCACTCACGAGCACGTTGCAGCGGGCCGAGACGATCTCTTCGAGAAGTGACACCACGTGAGGGGCGCCGAAGGCGTCGAGCGGGAGGTCGTGGCGTGAGAACTTGCGGAACGCGAGGCATGGCCCGTCGGCGGCCACGGGTGGCAGCACAGCGCACACCCGCGTGCCGTCGGGGAGCCGTGCGTCGACCACCGGCGAGGCGCGATCGAGTCGCCGACCGAGTGGTGACAGGACGCGCTCGATGATCACGTCGACCACGCCCGGGTCGAGTTGGCCGACGTACTGCACGCCGGGAGTCCCGCGACGTTCGACCCACACGTCGCGCCCGGCGTTCACCAGCACCTCTTCCACTCGGTCGTCGTGAATCCATCGGTCCAAACCACCGAGACCGAACACCTGCCGGCTCATGACGGTTCGGCCGGCGCGGCGGCCGTGGCGTGAGACGAGACGAGCCCATCTCGGACGCCCGGGTCCGAGGGTGCGGATACCCCGAGCGCGTCGGGACGGCCGTTGCCGCGGTCGACGGGCAGGGCGGGCCGCGTTGGTGCCGATGCGGGCACAACTGCGACGGTCAACGCCGAGTCGCTCGGGCTGCCCGTGATGGACCAGCAAAATTTGTACACGAGCGCCCCCAAAGCGAAAGAAGTGATCACAACGGGGGAGGCGAGCTGGAACATATCCTCAGCGCCTCGCGCCCACAACCCCATTGGTGGCATGCCAGCTCCGTGGAGCGAGGAGGCGTGGCGGACTCCTGAGTTGTTCGGTGGATCGGTCCGCTGACCATCGAACGAGATGTTTCGGGACCATCGAGGACGGGAACGCTGCAGCCATGTCCGAGAATCCCGCACCCTTTGCGGATCCTGGTTCGGCGCGCCACCCGAGGTGTTTCTCGGGAAGTCCTTCGATGGTCCCTTCCGCGCCGAGTAGTTCTGTGCCGGCGCTTCACAGGGACAACGCTCAGTGACGGTAGTGATCGTGTCGAGATGACCGCGATCCCAACATTGCCGCCCGACGCGATCGAGATCTCCATCCCGGCACTGGCGCATCACGGAGCGATCCTCCGGACGTTGGTGTCTGCGATGGGCGCCGACGCCGGATGGTGCGTGGACGACATCGACGATCTCAAGCTTGCGCTGAGCGAGGTGCTGTCGATGATGGTCGGCCGAGACGACATCGCCAGGGTGCGCGTCGCCTTCACCGTCCACGGTCGGCAGGTGACGGTTCGCTTCAGATCCGAGCCGATCGCGCTCTTGGGGCCGCCGGACGTTCTCGGTGCTGCCATCCTCGCCGCGGTGGTCGACCAGGTCGACTGGGAAGACGGCGGGGCCACGCTGCACAAGCACTCCGTCGACGCCTCAGCGTGACGTTTACGACAGCGTCGGCTGGGTATCCCCTGCCCATGAGCCAGCGCTACCAACTCCCCGATCTTCCCTTTGCGATGGATGCGCTCGAGCCTTGGTGTCCTGCCGAGACCCTCGAAATCCACCACGGCAAGCACCACGCCACCTATGTGAAGGATGCGAACTTCGCCGCCGATCTTCTCGCCGAGGTCGACCCCGATGATGCCGAACGGCTTGCCGGGGCACGTTCTGCGTTGGTCTTCAACCTGGCGGGGCACACGCTTCACTCGCTGTTCTGGACGAGCATCTGTGCCGACTCGTCAGCTCCTTCGGGAGCACTCGAGACCCGGTTGGCCGCCGACTTCGGCTCGATCGAACGCTTCTCGGCACTGCTGACGTCCGCATGCATGAAGGTCCAGGGCACCGGCTGGGGCGCTCTGTCGCTCTACGTGCCGACGGGCGAGCTTCAGGTCGGTTCGCTGCTCGACCATCAGCACAACATGGTCCCCGACTCGGTGCTGCTCGCCGTGATCGACGTGTGGGAGCACACCTACTACTTGAAGTACCGCAACGAGCGGGCCTCGTGGGTGGCCGCTGCGGTGGACCACCTCGACTGGATCTCGATCGAGGAGCGCTACCGGCAAGCTGCGGACACTGGCGACGTCGCACGTTCGTGCTGAGACGTCTCGGCACCTCCTGATGCTGCTTCTTCCACGGCGGGCTCGGAGCTCAGTAGATGTCCAAGATCCCCACACCTGATTCCCAACGTCGGCTTGCGCTGTCACTCCTCGCCGGCGTCGGCGCAGCTGGTGCCTTGGCCGGGTTCGCCCCGTGGCAGCTG
>JAYSLK010000768.1:0-7321 GCA_043725585.1 Actinomycetota bacterium | reverse complement strand
GTGATGGAGGAGCGACAGATCACCTATGACGGCGTGTCCCGACCCGTTCCGGCACCGTTCATGGTGGTCGCCACGCAGAACCCGCTCGACTTCCAGGGTACGTACCCGTTGCCCGAAGTGCAGCTCGACCGATTCGCGATGAAGATATCGCTCGGCTACGCCGATCGCGACTCCGAGATCGAGGTGATGGGTCGACGCCCGGGCCAGCAGATGATCGATCAGATGCCGCCTGCGTTCGACCCGCACCAGTTCCGCCTCGTCATCGCGTGCGCCCGCGAAGTCGCCGTCGGTATGCCGTTGCGCGGCTACGTGGCCGATCTGGTCGATGCCACGAGAACGAACCACGATCTCCGACTCGGGGTCAGCACCCGCGGCACGCTGGTGCTGTTGGCCGTGGCCCGCGCCTTCGCGATGGCCAACGGACGCAACTACGTCACCGCTGACGACATCAAGGCGCTCGCGGTGCCGGTGCTCGCGCACCGCATCGCGCTCACACCCGACGCAGAGATCGACGGGCTGTCGGAAGACGCCGTCCTGCAGAGCATCCTCGACCAGGTACCGGTTCCACGGATACCTCAGCCGCTGCTCGACCAGTGAGCCGGTCGGCGTCCCGGCTGAACCGCAACGGAACGGCGGTCCTGGTGAGCGCCGTCGCTCTCGTCGCGGTCGGGGCGATCACGGGCTACCGCGAGTTCCTGATCCTGGCGGTCGTTGCCGCGCTCGTGCTGGTCGCCGCTGTCGTCGTCCCCCGTGTCACGTCACCCATCGAGTTCCGGCGCATCGACACCCCGAAGTTCGTCCCGCGCGGTGCGATGGTGAGCATCACCCTCGAAGCCACCGCAGACCGCCTCGCCCCGCTCACGCGCATCATCGACCAGCTCGCGGGCCACGCGGTGCCGATCGATCTTCCCGAGATCGATCCGACCATGTCGACGATCGTCACCTACCGGCTACAGGCACTCCGGCGCGGCGCCCATCTGGTCGGCCCGTTGCTCGAAGAGCGCACCGATCCGTTCGGTCTGGCGGTGCGCACGGTGGAACACGACGTGGTCGACGAGATCCTGGTGCATCCCACGATCCACTCGCTCCGTCTGCCCGAGAGCGGCAATCGCATGCGCCAGACCCGAGCGACCGTGATGCGCTTCTCCGAGGACCCGCTCGCCGATTTCCGCTCGCTGCGCGAGTACGTGGTGGGTGACGACGCGCGGCTCGTGCACTGGGCGAGCACCGCGAAGACCGGCACGCTGATGGTGCGCGACCACTTCGAACTCCGCCGCACGACCAGATGCATCATCCTCGAAACCGTCGACCGATCGGTGACCGATCTGCTGTTCGAGGACGCGGTCGAGATCGCCGCGAGCCTGGTGTGCGAGTCGTTGGAGAAGAACATCCCAGTCGTGGCGAAGACCCGAGATCCACATGCACCAGGAAGGCCCCGACCCCTCCGCGAACGGCAAGAGGCGCTCGAACTGTTCACCCGGGTCCAGCGCACCTCGCTCAGCGAGACGCTGTCGGTGGGGCAGTTGAAGCTCACGACCGACCCCGGCGACCAGATCTTCCTCGTCGCGGGTGCGGCCTCGCCGCTCATCGCACAGATGTCCGCGACAGCATCGTTCACTCAACGTCTGCACGTGATCCGGCTGCACGATCGGTCTGCACCGTTGCCTCGCCTCACCGTGCGTCACACCGACAGCACCAGTGCCGAACAGTTCGCCAGCCACTGGAACGGTGGACGGGTGAGGTTCTGATGGCCGCCGCCGTCGAGCCAGGTCGGAAGCACTGGATGGTGGCCGCCGCCGCGGCAGCCACCGTCGCGATCGCAGCACATCAGACCACCCGGATCTTCGGTGACGGGTACGCCGCCTGGGCCGTCGTCGGGGCTGGCCTGCTCGCTTCGGCGTCGATGGCGATGGTCGCTCGCACCCCGTGGTTCGTCCGAATCATCACCGCACTGGTTGCGATCGCAGGCACCGGGGTCGTCGGCGTGGTTGCGCACGACGGCAGCCTGCCGGACGATCTTCTCGACGCGATCACCTCCGGGATCAACCAGGTGGTCGCCGCGGTGTGGCCATCGCCGACGTTGCCTGCCGCCGTCGGGGCAGTGGCCCTCGCCGTCGGCATCGCGTCGGTGATCGCGGTCGAGCTCGCTCGACGCTCTGCCGCCGCGTCCTTGCTTCCCTCCCTCGGCCTCATCGGCTTGATCGCGCTGCTCTCGGCACCGGCAGGAGCGCCACCGATGTGGTCGGTGTCTGCCTATGCCGTCGCTGCACTGCTGGCGTTCCGCTGGGAACGTGCCGGGGGACGCTCGCGGGTCGGTGTCGTGTGGGCCGCAGCCATCGTCGCCATGTCCGCCGCGGTGCCGCTGCTGCTCGGGGGGATCGCGACCAGCGAGCGCTACGACCCACGCGACGCCCTCGAGCTGCCGTCGGCTGCACAGGATGCGCTGAGCCCACTCGCACGCGTCGAGGAGTGGCGCCTCCGCACACCACGGGAGGTGCTGTTCAGCAGCGATCTCCCCAACCCAGCCCGATGGCGACTGGTCGGGCTGACGCGCTACGACGGGAGAGCGTGGTTGCCTGCCAACGACTACCGGCGCGCGGGCAGCCAGGTCGGCGAACCGATCACGGGAACGCCCGCCGTCACGACCGCCGTCGCGATCGGGTCGCTCGATTCGCTCTGGCTACCGACGGTGGGCAACGCCTTGGAGGTGTCGACCGAGGTTCGCGTCGACGGTGGGAGAAGCGGGCTGCTCCCACCGGTCGAGCCGGTGGTCGGCACCACGTACTCCCTCGCCTTCGAGGTCACCGGAGTGCTCCCGGCGCAACTGTCCTCGGCTCCCGCAGGTGACGGTATCGGCCCGGTCCTCGTCCCCGGGTACGAACTGCCGGCTTCCGTGCTCGAACTGGCCACCACGATCACGGCGGGCACGCGCACCGACTTCGGTCGAGCCCAAGCGATCGCGACCTATCTCCGCGACCAGTACACCCTCGATCCCGACATACCGTCGGGTCACTCGATGGCGATCCTCGAGCTGTTCCTGGATCGCACTCGTCGAGGTCGAGACGAACAGTTCGTCGCCGCGTACGGAGTGCTCGCCGCCGCCGCAGGTCTCCCCGTCCGCATCGCCGTCGGCTTCGACACCGTGATCACGTCCGACGGCGGTACCCAGGCGGTCTCGTCGGCTGCCGTCGCGTGGCCGGAGGTCGAGTTCGCCGGATTCGGCTGGATCCGATTCAATCCGGTGCCGGACATCGAGGCCGACGTCCCACCGACCGCGGGAGAAGGCGCCGTCGCCCCGGTCGACGACGCCGTCGTGCCCCCACCGCCGACCACGACACCGAGCGCGACCCAGACGACCGCGCTCGATGACGATGCCGATGCGACCACCGAGGTGGTGGGCGACGAGGGTGTCTCGCGAGGCGCTGTTCAGGCCGTCGCCGGTGGCCTGGGCCTGCTTCTGGTGATCGTCGGCTACGTCGTGGTGGTGCTGGGGATGAAGCGGCGCAGGCGACGCCGACGACGCTTCCAGGCCGTCGCCGCCCGCCGAGCCCGCGGCGCGTTCACGTCGGGCGTCGACGTGCTGATCGACTCGGGAGCGCGCACGCTCCGGAGTGCGACCGACCACGAGTTGGTCCGTGTCGGCGGGCGCACCGTTGGCGACGCCGCCGGTCTGCTGGCACCGGCGGCGGAGGTCGCGACTGCGGCCGTGTTCGATCCGCGCGGGGCCGACCAGCACGACGCAGACGTCGCCTGGGAAGCGGTGGAGCGGTTCGAGGATCAGGTCGCGGCCCAGCTGGGACCGCTGCGGTGGTGGCGGGCGAAGCTCAGTCTTCGGTCCTTGAGGCGAAGCCTGTCCGACTGAGCGGCGTCACGAGCGAGACGCCGGGCTCAGAACCGATCGGGTTCGACAGCGCTCGGTGGCGGCAGGTGGTCCGTCGTCGGGCGCGATGGTCGAAACGGGCTCTCGGGGCCAGAGAGGCCACCGGGGCCGGCAGGTTGTCCGAGGTGTCGTGATGGCGTGGACGACGTGGACGACGTGGACGACGGCGACGTCGACCAGGACGACGTGGAAGAGGTCGACGGCGAACCGGCAGACAAGGCCGGGCGATCGGTCTGGAACGCGAACCCGGTGACGCCTCTCGTGGGCAGCGACATCGGCGTGTTGAGCAACAACGCGCTCACCAGACCGATCGTGACCAAACCCGGGCGGATGAGCACGCCTTCGGTGAGACTCGCTGTCACCGTGGCCGTCCACATGCCGAGTGCGGCAGGGACCACGGGGGAGTTGTCGCCGGCCAGCACCCGCGACACGACCCGAACGATGCAGGCCACGTACGCGACCGCCACCAGGATCACGCCGATCGCGCCGTACTCGAGCCACTGGTCGAGCAAGCCCTGGTGAGAACCGATCACGGTCCATCCCGAGGCGTGGCGCAGGTCGGACAAGCTCGCTGTGGTGGTCTCCCAGAAGCCTCCAGGGCCGTAGCCGACCCACCGGTGCTCCTGGATCGCTCGCCACGAGTACCGCCAGATGACGGTCCGACCGGTGAGTGTGGCGTCCTTGCCGAACAGCCCGAAGATCTGCTCGCGCGCCGACACCACCACAGCCACGAGGCCGATCGCGAGCGCACCGAGCATGAAGGTGCTGCCGCTGCCGCCGCTCCGCCGCTCGGCGACGATCCGTCCGCTCAACCATTGCATCACTGCGATGGCCGAGGCGGCGATGATCGACGTGGAGCTCTGGCACAGGATCAACAACACGACAACGAGGGCGGTGTAGCCGGACCGCAGCCATGCTGGCTTGAGCGCAGCCCGCACGGCAAAGCCGAGCACGAGCGCCGCCCCGAGGGAGTTCTTCTGGTAGAAGAAGCTGCGCAACCCGAGATCGGACAGGCCGACGTCGCTGCGGCCGAGCGAGAACGCGTCAGCCGGGCGGAAGACCGCATCACACAGCACCAGCAGGGCCATCACGACCGATGCCTTGGCGAGGAACGCCAGCACGCCGCGCGCATCGAAGATGCTCGCGGCAACGTGCACCGACACGACCAGCGCCAGGTTGAGCAACACCTGGCGGACGGCTTCGACGGGGTCGCCTGTCGTCCATCCGACGGACATGATGACCCAAGCGAGAATCGGAACGATCCAGATCTCGATCCGGATCTCACGCACCGGTTTGGTACCGATACCGAGCAGTGCGCATCCGAAGATGGTCATCGGCACGAGCGCCATCTGGATGTACCACATGTAGTCGAACTCGATCAGTGAGCCGATCGAGCTGAGGAAGATGGCGATGCCGACTGCGAGGGGAATGCGACCGTCGGTCGCCCCGACCGCCGGATGCTGGAGACGTGCGGGCCCGCCCGTCGCGGTGATCGGCGGCAGCTCCAGCGAGGTCATGAGGGCCGGCGGGGTTCCTGGCTGAGCTGCACCTCGGGAGGTGCTGCCACGATGGGGGTGGCCGACGAACGAGCTCGTCCGGCGGGCGTGCCCACGGGCAGGAGTTCGGCCCGCGACGCCCGGATCTGGTGGATGACGCCGACGAGGGCATCCATTCGCTGACGTTTCATCGGCATCGTCAAGACGACCGCGTCGGCGACCTGAGCAAGCTGCACCGTCGTGGCGGAGTCGAGCAGCGGGCCACCATCGAACACGACGACGTGGGCATGTCGCGAGGCTGCCTCGACCACGTCCTGCACGTTCTGACGCCGAAGTGGGGCGCTCGCCGACTTGTCGCCGAGCCCGATCACGCTGAGCCCGGGAACGCCCGTGGGTGTGAACGGGTCGCCGAGGCTCGGGCGACGACGGACGCCGCTCGCATCGGTGTCGTCGCCGTGGTTCAGGAGCGCCGCGATACCGGGCCGACCGGGTGCGAACAGAGCGGTGACCTCGGGGTGGCGGAGATCAGCGTCGACCAGCAGCACCTGGGAACCGAGCGCCGCGTACCGATTGGCCATGGCTGCAGCGAGGGTCGTGGTGCCGGCAGAGCGCTGCGAGCCGGCGACGACCACGACGAGCGAGGACCCGGGACGGGCGGTGGCCTCCGCCCGCACGCACAAGTTGTCGACGAACGGGATGACGTTCGACGGCAGGTTCCCGAGAGCGGCGTGACGCGACTTGCTGAGTGATCGAGCTCGGGGGAACTCACCCACCACCGGGCGGCCGAGCACCTCGCTCGCCCGGGCGGGGTCGAGGATCTTCGGCGACAGACGACCGAGGAGCACGGCGCCGACGAGACCTGCGAAGAAGCCGCCGACGGCGCCGGCGTAGACGAGGAGGGTCTTGGGTGGTTCTGGATCACCAGGGACGGTGCCCCGCTGGACCACCTGACTGGTGACACGGAGACGTTGGCTGACCTCGAGCTGGGTCTTGCTGCCGAGGATCTGGCTGTACTCGGCCTGCAGCGTCTGCTTGCGAGACACCAGGTCGGGGGCCACCTGCTCGAGTGCGGGAATGAAGCCGACATCGGCGGCGTCTGCGGCGAACGCTTCGATGAATGGCTGCATCGTCACCTGGATCTCGCTGTCGACGCTCGCGATCTTCTTGTTGAGTTCCGCCAACTGATCGTCGAGGCGCTCGATCTCGGGGCCCTGCTGCTCGTCGACGGCGTTGTTGATCCGCTCGATGTACAGGTCGAGGTAGGCGTCAGCGATCGCTTTCGACAATTCGGGGTCGGCGGTCGAGGCGACCACCCGAACGATGTCGGTACGTGGCTCGTGGGTGAACACCGTGGCCAACTTCACCTGCGCAGTGCCGACACCACCTCCCACCTTGCTCGCGACCTTGTCGGCCAAGGCGGTGGAGCGAAGCACGCTGAGCTCACCGACGACGTAGCGGTCGGGGTCGGACGTGAACGAGACGTTCACCCGCGACTCGCTTGGGGGCGTGACCAGCATGATCGCCTCGGACTCGTAGTTCGAGCCGCCGCCGTTCTCCAACGCGAATCCGGCGAACGCTCCCAGCAGCGCCCCGAGCACCGGCACCCAGAGGTATCGCCGGATGGCATTGATCACAAAGGAAAGTTCCACGACACCCTTTCAACACCGGGTCGGCCGACCCGGGACGAACACCACCGCTGGTAGGCGGCCGAGTCTACGTGGTGGTCGCGGCACCATGCCCTCGCGCATCGCCGAACCAACTCGATTGAGTCCTTCGACCCATCTGGGTGGTCCGGCGGCGTTTGGCGGCGATGATCAGTGGCCGGCGACGGGCACTTCTGCCCCGGGCCTCCACGTGGTGGACTGCAGGCTGACGATGTTGTACGGGTCGGTGTCGATCTCGTCGAGTTCGATCTCGCCGTGAAGCACTTGCCGCTTCCACTCCT
>JAYSLK010000767.1:0-5563 GCA_043725585.1 Actinomycetota bacterium | reverse complement strand
GACAGCAGCACGCCGATCACGGTCAACACACTGCCGAGCATGAGCGACATCGTGAGCGACGACCGCGCTGTCTCCTCGAGCGGCTCCTGCCGGCGAACGGCATGTTCCATCAGCGCAAGCGACACACCTGATGCGGTGAGCGTGACCATCGGATTCACGATGGTGAACACCGACACGTACGCGCCATAGTCGGTCGGGCCGAGCGATCGACCGAGGAGGGAGAACACGACGATGGTGGACACGAGGCTGACTCCTTCGAGCCCCATTCCCCACGCAGAGTCGCGCGCCAACCTGTTCGACCTGACCTTGCGGATGATCGCCATCACGGCGCGGTCCGGTCGTGGCTCTCGATCGTCGGCACCGCTCGTGCCGCCGTCACCATCGTGACCGTCACCGTCACCGTCACCGTCGCGACCGCCACCGCCACCGCCACCGCCCGCCAGGCGAGCGTCGGCAGAGGTGTCGGCAGCACCGCTCTGGCTGCGATCGGCTCCACCGGCTTCGGCGTCGAGGTCGGAGGGGAGGATCGCGGGGACGTCGCGACCGCTGGGATGGTTCGAGCGTGAAGGGCTCCGCCCCGATCGTGCTGTCGAGGTGAACATCAGCGACCGTCCCGCCGACCGCGACGTCGCTCGCGCACCATGCCGACGAGGCGGCCGGAGGCGATCGCCACCTTGCGGAGGACGGCCACCGGTGACCGGAGACCTCCTTTGGAGTTGTTCGGCCGGAGCAAGGTGCTGGCGCCCACGGCGCCGTCATCGCCGGGACGACCATGGCGAACGAGCACCTCGGACATCCCGATGCCGTAGAAGTAGTGCTGTCGAAGCATCTTCATCAGCGAGGGGCGGATTCGATAGTCGAGGATCGCCTCGGGCTCGAAGCCGATCGGCACGCCCTTGCGCAGCAACTGCCACGACAGCGCGATGTCCTCGCATCGGGTGAGGGTCTCGTCGAAGCCGCCCACCATCTCGAAGATCGAGCGTTTCACTCCCAGGTTGCCCGACAGGAGGTACGGCACGCCGAGAAAGGTCGGCAGCTCGTCGGTCGGGGGAGGCGGCAGCCACTTCGGCACGTCGCCTTCATCGGAGAAGTCGACGCAGAGTCCACTGACGGCGTCGAGACGAGCCGCTGGGCCGGCCAGCGCTCCGGTGAGCGCGGCGAGCCATCCCGGCCTGACCACGTCATCGGAATCGCAGAAGACCAACAGATCGCCGTGCGCGGCTCGCGCACCGGCATTTCGAGCGTGTGCAGCGCCGCGCACCTGACTCGAGTCGATGGAACGGACACGATCGTCGCCGATCTCGGCCAGCATCGCGTCGAGCGATGCGATCGCCGTGTCGTCGCGGGTGTTGAGCGAGACGATCACCTCGAACCGATCGGTGTCCTGCTGGGCGAGCACGGCGCGGAGTTGGATCGCGAGTTCACCGTCGACCGACCCCGTGGGGATCACCACGGACACGGCCACCGATGGTCCAGATCCTTGACGTTCCTGCGTCACGTCGCCATCCTCGGTCACGTCGAGAAGGGGTTGCGGTACTTCCCGAAGGCATCACGCACCAGATCCGGGATCACCTTGGGCTCGTCGATGATGTATCGACGCCAGCGACGCTTCGGTTCGCGGACCAGACGCCAGAACCACTCGAGCCCGATGTTGGTGATGAACGCCGGCGGACGCTTCACCGCGGCGGCTTCGTAGTCGATCGTGCCACCGAGGGGCAAGAACAGCTTCACGGCGGGCATGCGGTGCCGGTTGCTGGCGATCCACTTCTCCTGCCGACCTGCGGCGAGCGCCACGAGCAGCGTGGAGGCACCCGAGGTGTTGATCTCGGCGATGAGCGCATCGTTCTCCGGCGTACCGTCACGGAAGTCGAACGCCGGGGCGTTGGTGCCGACGATGATCTCGCGACCGACCTTCGCATTGATGTCGGCTCGCGCCTTGTCGGCGATGCCGGGCCCTGCGCCAACGACGAACACGGTGACCGACGGGTCGGCGGCGTAGCGCGTGTAGAACTTCGGGAAGTAGTCCGAGCCCGACACGCGCATGCACACGCCGCGCCGGAGCAGCTTGAGTGCGAAGTACAGGAACTGGCTGTCGCAGGTGACGACGTCGAAGGTCTTCCAGATGTCGTAGAAGTCACGGTCGTGCTGGAGCTTCACGAGCATGTCGACGTGAAGGGTCGCGATCGCCCCTTCACGCACCTCGAGGAGATCGTCCATCGAGATGTCGTCGACGTACACGTTGAGGACCTTCACGCGCCGGGCGTTCCTCGAGGCGCTCGCCTGTCGACCATGCGAAGCCGGTGTTGAGACGGTGTCGGTCATGCCTGAACTCCTACGCTGTACTGGTCGATGAGTTGTTTGGTCTGGAGGATGTTCCCGCGCGACGAAGCGCCGAACACGATGGACTCGATCTGGGGGCGTTCGCAGATCCATCGGATCGCCTCCTCCGGGCGGATGGCGCCCGAGGCGAGCACCGACATGGCGACGCAGCGGACCCGGCCGCTCTCGAGCGTCCGGTCGTAGAGGTCGACACCTCCGGACATGCGAAAGCCGATCTTGTTGTAGTTGCAACAGATGATCGGGTTCTCGAGGCCGACCGACTCGAGGACGTCGAGCAACCGAGGCATGTTCATGCTGAAGAACCCGGCCTCGGCGTCGTAGGTGTCGCGCACGTAGTCGTTGAACGATTTGAACATCGGAGCCATGCCGAGTCCGAGCAGGAGGTCGACCACCACGTTCTGCAGGAAGATCACCGGCGTCTTCGTTCCGGCGAAGCGCTTCATCTCGGCGTCGACCAGCATGTTCATCAACTGCTCGGCGTCCTTGCGGAGCCCCGCGCGGGCACCCTTCCACAGGGTCTCGACGACGCCTCCTGGGGCGAACTGCTTGAGCGTCTCCATCACACCGAGTTCGCTCACTGCGTTCGCGTACTTGTGGGCGTACGGCATGCCTGGATAGAAGGTGAAGTCCGCGTAGCGGTCGGGATGTGCCCGCACATGGTCGGCGACCCCACCGATCGCATCGTGGGTGGTGCACATGAACGTGCGAATACCGGCCTCGTATGCGATGTCGAGCACCTGGATGATGTCGTCCACAGTACGGAACCGCATGGCCTGGGCCCGCGCCTTTTCCTCCGACATGTGGTTCACGCCGAAGAACTGGTTGTCGCCGAACAGGATCCGGTCCATCGTCATCGCGTCACTCCCCGCTCGCCTTCATGATCTGATCGATCGTCCAATCGGTTTCGTACGCGCTGGCGAACGAATTGAGGGGTGCCGTGTCCCGTGCGCCGCACGCGGCCACGAAGCTGTCGACCTGTGCCGAATACTCCTCGCCGCGGAGGTAGAACGACACCGGGCCTTGGAGCTCGGTGATGTACCTGATCGTCCATCCACTCGGATAGCCCGCAACCGTGTAGCCGGGCTTCATGAACACCTGGCACTCCTGCCGGTCGGCGTGGATCTTGCCGTTGGTGCCATACACGGTGATCGAGGTGCTCATCTTGCGTTGGGCTTCGTCGCTCCAGTTCGTCTCGAGAAGGCCGGAGAACCCTCCCGCGTAGCCGAACAAGGCGTAGACCGCGTCTTCGACGTCTTTCGAGTGGATGTTCGTCAGTTTCGCGCCGAGCACGCTTTGAGGCGGACCGACGACCCAGTTCATGAGATCGACCACGTGGGAGGCATAGTCGTGGAGGCATCCTCCGCCTTCGGACTTCTTGGCTCGCCAGGTGAACCCTGACTTCGGCTTGGTCACCACCTGGCCGAACGCCTTCCCCTCGACGTGGTACACGTCGCCGATCGCCCCGGTGTGGACGAGGCGCCGAACCTCACCAAAGGTGGCGATGAATCGGTTGTGATACCCCACCTGGTTGGCGACGCCCGCTTGCAGCGCTGCCTGCGACATCTGCCACGACTGCGCCGCGCTGAGCGACAAGGGCTTCTCCACGAAGACGTGCAGACCCTTCTTGATCGCGTACATCGCGGCGTCGAAGTGCGTGGCGCTCGGGGTGGCGATCACGACCGCGTCGAGCGGTGCGTTGTCGATCAGCTTCTCGTGCGTCTTGAACGTCTCGATACCCGTTTGCGACTCGACCGCGGATGCCACGAAGGACTGAGGCTCGCAGATTCCCGTCACGTCCACCTGCGAATGCGCGTTGAAGAGGGCCAGATGGGACAGGCCCATCTTCCCGACGCCGACGATCCCGACTCGAACCATGCTTTCCGACACTACCGAGCACCCTTCTCCACCACTCGCGGATGCGGATCAACAGTCTCAACGACCTATCCGTTCACGTTCCGACATCGGCCGGACCACACCCGAAATGACACCGAGCCGCGCTCCGGGACGTCCGGAGTCACGACCAGACCGTACGTCGGCCGAGAAGAACATCGGCGTCGCGGCCCGCCACCATGAGTGGTCTTTTCGCGATCGCTGACAGATCGCACTCGAACCGCGGTCACAACTGCCCCGACAGATCGCCGAAAACGCAGCTGAACTCGCGACGCAGGTTGCGGACAGCCCGGGGGGGTGGGGGGCGAGTTCCCTCGCGCCGACCGACCCTCTAGACTGATGATTCAGGCGGAACACGCCGGCAGAAGTGCAGATGGTGGTCCTGTCCGGGCTCGCTCGAAGCCGGAACGAGCCGGTTCGAGACCCGACGGACCGCGGCGCGACAGCATTCGGCAATCAGACAAGACGGCGGAAGGGAGGCGGACGTGGCGGACGTACCGCACCATCGCGGGCAAGCCCCTCAAGGTGTTTCATGACAGCGGCCCACCACCTCACCCCGTCGCTGCGCCGACACCCGGCCACCGGGCCGTCCTCCGCTCGATCCGTCGCCTCCGCGATCGGATCGCCGATCAGTCTCGATGTGGTGTGGAAGGCCGCGGCGATGCTGGCCGGCCTGGCTGCGATCGTGACCGCCATCGTGATCACCCGCCCGGAAGTGATCACCTCGGTCGACGTGCGACCGGCGTCGGTCTGGCTGTCGGCCGAAGCCAGAGGCCGAATCGTGTTGACCGGAGCGCGCAGCGAACGGCCGAGCCTCGCGGTTCAGCTCGCCGACGACCCAGGTGCGGCCGGAGCCGACGCAACACCGGTCGAGCCGGTCGAGTTCGACGTCGCCGAGGGCGGTGGGGCGGTGTTCGTCCATGACCGCTTGCGCGGCGCCGTGCAGGTGCTCGATGGTCGCGACGGCAGCGAGGTCGCCACGGTCAAGGGCCCGATCGTCGACACGCCGCAGATGCCTGCCCAGATCGTGGGGGCAGGCGTGACCGCGTATCTCGTCGACCCCTCGGTCGGAGCCGTGCAGCGGCTCGACGCCGATGGGACGCTCGGGGAACGAGTGCTGATGGAACAGGGGTTCACCGACTGGGGTGGGTCCGCCGACGGTTTGCTGTGGTTGGTGAACGACGTCGACGGGTCGTTCGCCAGCTTCGACGGCACTGCGCTCAACCGCACCGCCTCGTTCGCGAACCCCGGGACCGACCTGACCCTCGCCCTCGTGGGCGTCGAGCCCGTCGTGTTCGACCCGAGCACCTCGCGGGTGCGTTGGCTGCGCCGG
>JAYSLK010000766.1:0-2079 GCA_043725585.1 Actinomycetota bacterium | reverse complement strand
ACTACTGGGCGCGCTTCGGCGACCCGTCGCCGATCACCCACTTCTGGTCGCTGGCGATCGAGGAGCAGTACTACGTCATCTGGCCGATCGTGCTCGCGGTGATCATCCACGTCGCGGAGCGCGTCGACCGCAGCGGCGTCGACCGCGGCAGCGTCGGACCCACCAGAATCTGGCGCCGACATCGACTGCTGACCGGGACCATGAGCGCAGTGCTCGCCGGCGGCTCGATCGTGGCGATGAACCTGATGTACGACGCCGGCAACCCGACCGCCACATACATGAACACCTTCGCCCGCGCACACAGCCTGTTGTTGGGTGCCGCGGCAGCCGCGCTCACGACCGTGCTCGCCGATGGGGGCTTGCGCGGGGGACGCGCCGCTCGACGAATCGCACCGGTGGGCGCCGCGACGGTGGTCGCTCTGATCGCTGCGGTCTCGATCGATCCCGAGCACACTGCGTGGCTGTACCGATGGGGCTTTCCCGTGTTCGCCGGGGCGATGGTGCCCGTGGTGGTCGCCGCTGCCGACGGTGGTGGTGCCCGGCTGCTCGCCTCGCCACCGATGCGGTGGGTGGCCGACCGCAGTTACGGGCTCTACCTCTGGCACTGGCCGGTGTTCTTGCTGATGTCGCCCGACCGGTTCGGCATCTCCGACGGCTGGCTGCCCCGGGCCCTGCTCGACCTGTGTCGGGTCGGCGTAGCTGTCGCCCTCGCCGACCTGTCCTTTCGCTGGCTGGAGACTCCGGTACGTCGCCGGCGTCGATTGGTCGCATGGCGTGGCCCACTGGCAGCCGGGATCGCGATGACCACCGTGGCGGTGCTGGCCGTCACCCTCGTACCTCGCTCGCCCGCCACCTCCAGCCCGGCCGTGGTCACGTTGCCACCACCTCCCCTGCGCGCCTCCACCGGCTCGTCGACTGGTGCCTCGTCGACTGGTGCCTCGTCGACTGGTGCCTCGTCGACTGGTGCCTCGTCGACTGGTGCTTCGTCGACTGGTGCTTCGTCGACTGGTGCTTCGTCGACTGGTGCCTCGTCGACTGGTGCCTCATCGACCGGTGCCTCATCGACCGGTGCCGCCGTCGGCTCGCTCCCTGCGTCGCGCTCGTCTCTGCCCACGCCCTCATCCCTCCCAGCTGTCGCATCGATGGCTCCGACGCCACTCTCGGCATCGGTGCTCGATGCGGGTCCCGCGGATGGCGACCCGGGCGACGGTGCGGCCGCCTTGGATGCTGAGCTGGGCCGCCCCCTGCGCGTTCTGGTCACCGGCGACAGCACGGCGCTCCACCTGTCGGAGGCGCTGATCGCTCACGCCACCGCGGTGCCCGACGAGCTGGCGGTGGGCAGCGGGGCCTTCCCCGGATGCGGCCTGTCGGCCGGCAACGACGGCCGGATGCACGCGTTCACCGACACCGACGGCACACGCGATCTCATCGACCTCAGCGGTTGCCTCACTCAGTGGCGATCGGTGCCCGAACGAGTCGTTGCCGAAGCCGTCGACGTGGTGCTGGTCGAGATCGGTCCGTGGGATGCCGTCGACATCCGCCTGCTCGACGGCACCGTGGTCTCGGTCGGCGACGCCCGCGGTCGCGGCATCGTGACCGATGCGTACCGGGCGTTCGCCGAACAGGTGATCGCCGCCGGCGCTCGCGTGGTGTGGGTCACGCCGACCGACACCCACCTCGGCTGGGGCGATGTCGACGACCCGTTGAACGACCCCGTTCGGTGGCAGGCGCTCCGTGCGATCGTCGACGACTTGAGCGACGACTTCGGCGTCGTTCAGATCGATCTTCCGGCATGGCTCGACTCCACCGGGCTCACCGGCCCCGAGGGCCGGCCCGACGGCGTGCATCTGGCAGATGGCCTCGACGAACGGTTCGTCGCCAATCGAGTGGCTCCGATGCTCGCCGAGCAGGCGGGCATCCTCGCCGGCCCGATCGCACCCTGATCGAGCGCTGATCGGGCCCTGATCGGACCAGACCGATTCAGGCCCCCAACTCACCGTTGGAGTAGTGCCGCCGGCACAGCAACTCGTAGCGCACGATGTCGCCGAAGAGCGGCTGCTCCTGGTTGCCATCGCCGGT
>JAYSLK010000765.1:0-5511 GCA_043725585.1 Actinomycetota bacterium | reverse complement strand
CGAGGCGAACGCCGTGCTCGACGCCGTTCACGACTGGCAGGACATCTTCCTCCGCGTGCTCGGCCGCCGGATGGCGTTCGCGGCGGACGAGTACTACCTGATGACGGGCCGACCGTTCCCGGATGTCGAGGCATACGAAGGTTTCGCCATGCACGAAGACGGCATCGGCATGGCCCGAACGTTCCATCTGGAGTTCAACGGCCTGGTCGAGATGCCGACGGGAGTGCAGAGCGGGTTCTTCGCCGCGGTCGACACCCCGCCGCCGAACCCGGCCGCGTACACGGGCCTTCGGTCGCGCAGCGATGGCTCGAACATCACCCTTTCACCTCGGCGGAACGCCCCGATCGGTGTGCTCACCGGAGAGTTCGGCGCGCTGGTCGTCGGCCCACTGATCGAATCGCTCGGCCGCTCCGATGTGCGTGTCATCCCGGTGGTCAACGAGTTCTTCGGCGGCAACACAGCGGTCACCGGACTGATGGTCGGCGCCGACATCGGTCGCGTTCTCGCCGATCAGCCCGTCGGTCACCGGTACCTGATCCCCGACGTGTGCCTCAGCGAGGGACGTTTCCTCGATGGCACCACCCCTGCCGACCTGCCTCGGCCCGTCGAGGTGGTGGCCACCGACGGCCTCGCCCTTCGCGCCGCATTGGAGCCCGCCACATGAGCGATCACATCAACCCCACCCCCGACATCGGCGCCTCCCCGAGTTCCAGCGCGGCTTCGAGCGAACCGCACAAGCTGCCGACGGTCGTCATCGTCGGTCGCCCCAACGTGGGCAAGAGCACCCTGTTCAACCGGATCGTCGGTTCGCAGGTGGCCATCGTGGAGGACCGCCCCGGCATCACCCGGGACCGCAACGAAGCCGAGGCCGAGTGGCTCGGCAACCGGTTCACCCTCGTCGACACCGGAGGATGGTCGCCCGACGGCGATGTCCTCGAGGAGAAGGTGTCGCGTCAGGTGGAAGCCGCCGTTCGGCAGGCCGACCTCGTGCTGTTCCTCGTGGACGCTTCCGTCGGCATGACCGACGACGAGATGGTGATCGGCAACTGGCTGCGCAAGGCCAAGGTTCCCATCCTGGTCGTCGCGAACAAGGCCGACAACGACCGACGCGAAGCCGATCGGTGGGACTTCCTCGGTCTCGGCCTCGGCGATCCCCACGCGGTGAGCGCCCTTCACGGCCGTCGGGCAGGCGATCTGCTGGACGAGATCATCGCCCGCATCCCGACCGACGAACCCGACGACTCGCCGGAGATGGCCTACAGCGAGGCCGGCGACCCGCTCTGGAACCCGATCGACCAGCCGCCGCCGCGCGTGGCGATCGTCGGCCGGCCGAACGTGGGCAAGAGCACGCTGTTCAACCGGCTGGTGGGCGAGGACCGTTCTGTCGTCCACGACATGGCGGGCACCACCCGCGATGCGATCGACACCCTGGTCGAGACGCCCGACGGACCGATCGTGTTCGTCGACACCGCCGGCATGCGCAAGCGCGGCAAGATCGACGACTCGGCCGAGTACTACTCGATGGTGCGAGCGCTTCGTGCGATCGATGACGCCGACATCGCGTTGCTGGTGATCGATGCGACCGAAGGTGTCACCGGTCAGGATCAGCGTCTGGCCGAACGGGTGGATGCCAGTGGATGTCCCATCGTGATCATGCTCAACAAGTGGGAGGTGATCGACGATGCCGAACACCGCCTGGAGATCCAGGCAGAGGTACAGCGCAAGTTGAGCTTCGTGGGCGAAGCGCCGATCGTGAAGATCTCGGCGCTCACCGGCAAAGGCGTTCACAAGTTGCGTCCTCTGTTGCAGGACGCGATCACGCAGTACCACCGCCGTGTGCCCACCCGCGACGTCAACAAGGTCATCGCCGCGGCGCAGCAGAAACAGCCGGCCGGCCACGGGCTGAAGGTGCTGTACGCGGTGCAGGGCGCCACCGACCCGCCGACGTTCACCCTGTTTGTGAACCGCGAACTACCGTCGACTTACATGCGCTATCTCGAGCGCAGCATTCGCGAGGCGTTCGACTTCGGGAACACCCCTCTCAAACTGCGAGTTCGGAAGCGCACGGAGTAGCGATGCCATTCTGCGAGGAGTGCGCCAAGTACTGGACACCGTCGGCGATGAACGACGACGGCACCTGCCCGACATGCGGTCGAGTGGTGGACAAGCCCCAGCCGGTCACCACGATCACCAGCCGCACGCTCGATCTGAAGAAGCTCGCCGCCGGCCCCGATGGCGATGTGGAGGATGTGAAGGCGCCATGGCACTTCAAGCTGATGATGGTGCTGCTGGTGGTGTACCTCGGTTGGCGAGTAGTACAGCTGATCTTCTGACCGGTAGCATCTTGAGTCCGTGAGACCGGTGACGGATCGAGCGGAGACATACGGGCTGTAGCGCAGCTTGGTTAGCGCACTTGTCTGGGGGACAAGGGGTCGGGAGTTCAAATCTCCCCAGCCCGACGTATGGAAGGGGCCGGTGACCTGCGGAAACGCAGGCGCCGGCCGTTTGTCGTTCTCCGGTTCGCTGGACTCGGGACCAGTGTTGGGGACCAGCGAGGCGGCCGCACGTACCAACCGTTTGCCCGCCCGGATCGTTCCGTGACGCTCGCTCTGATGGCTTCTGTCAGGATCGGTGTATGGCAGATCTCGACATCGACCTCCGTACGGACTCAGGTCATACTCCGTGGTACCTCGCAGGGAACTTCGCGCCCGTTTTCGACGAGGTCACCGACGTCAACCTGCGAGTCACGGGTTCCATCCCGCCGTCGCTGTCGGGCCGCTATCTGCGTACTGGATCCAATCCGCCCACGGGGGTGTCGAGCCACTGGTTCGCCGGTGACGGGATGGTGCACGGCGTCCGCCTCGACGCCGGCAACGCGGTCTGGTATCGCAACCGGTACGTACAGACCACCAAGCTCCTGAGGGGATCGGATGCAACCGACCAGGACTCGTTTCTCGACCCGACAGCCAGCTCGGCGAACACGAGTGTGCTGGCCCATGCCGGACGGATTTGGGCGCTGGAAGAGGGCCACCTTCCGTACGAGCTGAGCCCCGAACTCGACACGATCGGCAGTGATGACTTCGGCGGCAAGCTGACGACGGCGTTCACCGCACACCCGAAGCTGTGCCCCCAAACCGGAGAGCTGCACTTCTTCGGCTACTCGCCGTTCCCGCCCTTCGTGACGTACCACGTTCTCGACGCTGGCGGAGCGCTCGTCCATTCCACCCCGATCGCCGTGCCGAAGGGCACGATGATGCACGACTTCATGATCACCCGCGACCACGCCATCTTCATGGACCTCCCGATCGTGTTCGATCTGTCGAACCTGGAGTCGCCGCTCGCGTGGGACGACACCTACGGCGCCCGCATCGGCATCATGCCTCGCATGGGCACGAACGCGGACATCCGCTGGTTCGAGATCGACCCGTGCTACGTGTTCCACCCCCTCAACGCATACGTGGACGACAACGTGGTGGTCTGCGACGTTGGTCGTCACGCGTCGATGTCGATGCAACCGGAGGTCGAAACCCCGCCGGCATTTCTGCACCGGTGGACGTTCGACTTGGCATCGGGTGCCGTCAAGGAAGAGCGGATCGACGAGAGGACGCACGCTTTCTCACGCGTCGATGACCGCGTCGTCGGCCTTCCGCACCGGTACGGCTGGGGTGTGACCCACCGCGACGGCAGCGACACCACCCTTCGCGAACCCGGAGTCGTCGCGAAGTGGGATGTCGTCACCGGCACGCAAGCCACCTACGACCTCGGGCCTGACGCATTCCCGAGTGAGTTCGTCTTCGTGCAAGACGATGATGCTGCTGGCGAAGACGAGGGCTGGGCGATCGGTTTCGTGTACGACGCGTCCGCGGACTCCTCCGACCTCGTCATCCTCGATGCATCGGCGCCCGGCAGCGATCCGGTCGCTCGGATCCATCTCCCACAACGTGTGCCCTTCGGTTTCCACGGCAGCTGGGTCGACGACTCGGTCCTCCCCGCCTGACGGCCGCCGTTCAACTCCGTCTGATTGCCTCACGACCGCTTCGGTGGTGTGTGGCTCTTGGTTCCTGGTGCGGAACTCGTTGCGCTCTTTCGTGACTCGGCCGAGCGAATCGACGATCGTCGTCGCGGTCGTGGTCCACCCATCCCGCCACGGAACCCTCGATGAGGGTCACATACTCCGGGGCAGGCACTGCGGATCCCTGGCCGATGAAGCGATGAAACTCGTCGTCGCGGCCGGCGATGATCAGTCGGGCCTCGTCCGGCGTCGAGGGGCGCAGCAGACCACGCCGTCGGTGAGCATCGCCTCGGTCACAGCATCAGTCTCGTGGATACCGCCTCCAACGACGAGGACGGTCGTGCGCACCCCACCCCGGATCCGGATACCCGGCGTTCTGGGACACCCGGTTCCATGCCCGAAGGACCACATCGCCCGCGTCATCAGTACGGCGCTTGGGGGTGGTGCCTGATCCGACGTCGGCGGCCGATCCCGTCGTGACGGAACTGCTCAGGGCCAAGCGATCGCCGGGCCATCGTCGAGCTCGCCGGGTGGCGCCTGCACGACGCAGAACGGTAGGCCTGCCGGGTCTCGCATCACTGCCCAGTCCGGGAGCCGATCGACCTGGTGGCAGCACAGATGAGATGATCTGAGCGCCAACTGCGCTTGCGCACCAGCGCCAGAGCGGGCATTTTGGGCTCCCTCAGGACGTCGGGCGCGATGTGTAGCGCCCAGCGCCACAAAACGCGCCCGACGTCCTGGCGGCGCGCCGAACTGCCGATCGGGGGCGACCGATGACTTGCGGGAAACGCGCTCACCGGGCAATACGAGCGGGACGCGACGGTTGCGTTTCGACGTGTTGTGATAGCAGAATGCAAGCATGCCGAACGTGTTGGTGAGAGATCTCCCGGATGACGTCCATGCGAACCTCCAGCGACGAGCCGAGGCTGAGGGCAAGTCGCTGCAGCAGTACCTGGCGAGCGAACTGACCAGGCTCGCAAGCACCCCGACACTCGATGACGTCCTCGCCCGGATCGGCCGCCGGCGCGGAGGGAAGGTCGGATTCGACACCGCCGTGCGCGATCTCGACGACGAACGCGGACGGAGTTGATCGTCGTCGACGCCTCGGTCATGGCCAACCTCGTCGGCGACGACGGCCAAGCCGGGAGGCTGGCCAGGACGCGAGTCGCTGCGGAGACCCATCTCGCCGCACCCGATCTCGTCGACGTCGAGACCGTCGCCGTGCTCCGCAAGCGGTGGCGAGCGGGCGACCTCACCGCACGACGATTCAAGGCGGCCATCGACGACCTCCTGGCCCTTCCACTGGATCGCTTCCCGACAGGTCCGCTGATGGTCCGCGCCTATGAACTGCGCGCCAACGTCACCCCCTACGACGCCGCGTACGTCGCGCTCGCCGAGTCCCTCGGCTACCCGCTTCTCACCGCTGACGCCAGGCTCTCGCGGGCGCCGGGCATCCGTTGCCAGGTCGAACTCCTCAGCACCTGACAGGCACGGATCTG
>JAYSLK010000764.1:0-4945 GCA_043725585.1 Actinomycetota bacterium | reverse complement strand
GTTCAAAGCACTCCTGAAACGGTTCGAGCAGATCGAATGGGATGCCGACTGGGATGCCGCCAAGGAACAGTGGGGTGATGACGCCAGACCGGATCTGATGCGACGCAGCACACAGCAACGCCGTTACGACGCGTTCGTGAACCTCCTCGCCCACATCGACCTCCCCGTCTCGGACACCACCACCACAGACGCTGACGCTGACGCTGATGCTGATGAGGTCGAGCTCGACCCGTTCAACGACACCCCCGACACCCAAGCAACACCTTCCGCGAAGCCGCCTCGGCCGGCCAATGGTGTGGTCAACATCGTGGTCAACATCGTGATCGACATCGCAACAATGATCGGCGGCCTCGACGAACTCTTCGGTGGAGCGACGTTCCGGCGGACCCCGGCGCCGTTCGGTGCTCGCAAAGCGTTCTGTCAGACCCTCGACGGCGAGTTCATCTCACCCCACAGACGCAGCACTCGCCGCCCTGCACGGCAAGTCCGGGTCGTGGCCACCGACCGGCTCGGCCGACCGGTGCAGATGACCAAGACCAGCCGACTGTTCACCGGACCGATGCGCGACGCCGTACTCATGCTCGCCACCCGATGCACCCACCCCGGCTGCACCCGAGAAGTCACCGACTGCCACATCGACCACCTCGTGCCGCACTCGGCCGGTGGCGAAACCGCGGTCACCAACCGGGCCCCGGCGTGCTCACACCACAACAACTGGCGCTACACCAGCGGCGCCCGCACACGCCTCCAACCCACCGGCCGCTGGGCCACCCACCGACCCAACGGCACCGACATCGCCCCACCCGACTGACCCGACCCGATCGGTCGCCCGCGCGAGCACACCCCGGCGGAACCGGGTCACCCGGCGCCCGGCACTTCGGCGCGCCATCACGGGTCTGCACCCCGTTGTCGTGCCGCCCTACCGGGCGATGGTGTCGTGGGGCGACGCCTTCTTCTACGAGCTGGCGCCCCGGATCATCGCGGCCAGGCGGTTCACGGCCTCGACATGACGGCTCTTCGCGATGTCCCTGTCGGCTTCGAGTGCCCGCAGCGCTGTCTCGGCCTCGCGAGCGACGGCTTCGGCATCGGTCACCTTCCGCTGCGCGGCCGCAACTGCCTTCACCGCCGCCTCCAGGTCGCGTCGGACCTCGCGAGTCGCCACCGCTCGCGCCGCACGTGCTTCACGTTCAGCGCGCTCTTGCGACCGACGCAGCTCGGCCGCTGCACGCTCTCGGGCGACGACGTCGTCCGAGTCGCTCGCCAGGGGTGGGACCGATCGCAGCCGCCGAACGGGCTTGGCCTTCGGGCGCGACTCCGACGTCTCTGGCATCTCCATCCCGGTGAACGCGGCGAAGCCGAGCGCGTCCGCCTCCGGCAGACGGCGCAGCGTCCCTTCGATCCATGCGGAGGCGAGCTCGGGGTGACGCGACAGCTGGTCGACGATCGTGCGGATCTCCGGTCGGCGAGCCTCGGCTGACGCTTCCCACGGCCGCAACGCTTCCACAGCTGCCCCCACGATGACCTCGATCGCCGCCCTTCGGCGCTTCGTCATCTCCACGGTGGCTTCTCGGTCGCCTCGGCCCTGCACCACAGCGAGCTCGTCGGTCACGCCCAGGAGTTCACGCACGTCGGCCGGGTCATCAGCAGCCGCGACCACGGCCCACATCGCCAGTGTCGGTCGTGCGAGCGCCTGGAGTTGCTTGCCGAGGTCCTTGTCGCCGGCGGACTTCGCTGCCCGAGCCAGGCGGGAGCGCTCGTCGACGTAGGCGGCGGGTGACACGCGGAACATCGCTCGCACCGGATGGTCGTTGGCCATGCCTCAAGGTTCGCACATCAGGGTCCAAGGTCCTCTCGCCAACGACGGGACGGACGTCACGTCGGTGGGCAGGTGCAATGACTCAGGACGGCCAGGGCCGGACCGGTACTGTCACCAGTCGTGAATTCGCGGGGCGGGATCTGGGATCGGCTGACGATCACGTGTGCGCTGTCGTTCTGCGTGCTCGTCGCTGGACTCAGCGTCGGCATCGTGCTCGGCGAGCTGCGTGACGAACTGGGCATCTCCGGCGTGGTGGCGGCAGCACACGGGTCGGCTTTCGGCATCGGCATGCTCGTCCTCGGAGCATTCGGGTCGGGTTTGGTCGCCCGCATCGGTCGACCCACCGCGTTCTGGGGTGCGTGCGGCACCGTGACCGGCGGCATCGTCCTGCTGTGCATCGGTCACGCCTGGCCGGTCACGCTCCTCGGTGCGTCGCTTGCCGGTGTCGCCTGCTCGATGCTCGTGGTGCTCATGCCCGGCATCATCGCCGACCACCACGCCGACAACCGTGCCGATGCCTATGCCGCCGTCAACGGCGTGCCGGGACTTGCCGGCATCACGTTCTCGCTGGTCGTCGGATCGGTGATCAGCGCGGGTGGCAGCTGGCGCTGGCCGTATGCGGTCCTGACGGTGTCGATCGGCATCGGTGTGTTCGCCGTGGGCAGGCGTGTCACCCTCCCACCATCGGACACCGCGCCGGTACGGGTGCTCCCGCTGTTCGCCCACCGCCAGATCGTCGTCCCGTGGCTGCACATCGTGCACGCCGTGCTGGTCGAGTTCCCGGTCGGCATCTGGGCGGTCGTCTACCTCAAGGAGGTGGGCGGCGCATCGAGCGGCGCGGCGGCCAGCCTGGGTGCGATCTGGGGGCTCTTCCTCTTCGTCGTCCGAATCCGATTGGCGTCCGTCGTCGCCGTGTTCGGATCGTGGACCCGATCGGCGGGATTCGCAACAGTGTTCGTCGGCGCGCTCGTCATGTGGGCCGGACCCGGCCTCTGGGTGCGCGTGATCGGGCTGACCGTCGTGGCAATCGGCGCAAGCGGGTTGTACCCCTTGGCCGTCGACGGTCTGTACGAGCAGGCTGGTGCCGACAACGTGACCCTCGGCTTCGTCACCGCGCTCGCGTCGGGTGTCGGGGTCACCATCGGCCCGCTGTTCCTCGGGGTGTTGGCCGACTCGGTCGGACTGCGCAACGCGCTGTTGTTCGTACCGATCGTGGCTGCGGTCGGCGTCTACGCGGCCCGACCGTCGGCCGATCGAGCACACGAATTCGCGGAAGAGCTCGTGACCACCGCGAGATGACCAGCGCCTGACGGCGGAGCCAGACGGCGACCGCCCGTGGCAACCCGAGCCGACGTCAGCGCGACGCGTCGTGGAGCGCCTCGATCCAACGGGCCAACAGCCTGCTCTCCGCGGCACCCCATCGGGGCGCAACTCCCGACTGCACCACGTCGGCGAACTGATCGAGCATCTCACCGTAGGCGTCGGCCCCTTCGGCGGGAAGTGACAGAACGCTCTCGTCGAGTCGCAGCACGTCGACGTTGCTGCCGTGCGCCGGGCCCGGCGCGAACCAGTCGGGAATCGTGATCTGACCCTTGGTTCCCGACAGGGTGTACGAGCGGCCGTAAACCGACTCGAACGACACCTCGCACGTGGCGGTGAGACCGCGGCCGAGATCGAGCCAGCCCGACAGCGACACATCGACCCCGTGCGAGTTCCGTACGGCGGTGGCAGCCACCCGGACGGGGTTGCGGGGCGCCAGCAACAGGGTGGGCCCGAGACAGTAGATCCCGACGTCGAACAACGCGCCGCCGCCGCGCTCGTCGAAGCGATGGTCATCGGGCCGGCCGAGAGGAAACGAGAACGCTCCCCTGGCGAACCGCAGGTCGCCCAGTTCGGTGCGCGCCGCGTCGAGCAACACCTGGTTGCGCGGATGGTGCGGCCACATGTAGGCCTCCACCAGTGCCCGTCCGGCCGACTCGGCGGCCGCGTAGACCTCGTCGGTGTCGGCCACCGACATCGTGACCGGCTTCTCACACAACACGTGCTTGCCGGCATCGAGCGCAGCCAGGATCCATGGCTTGTGGCCGTGGTTGGGCAACGGGATGTACACCGCGTCGACGTCCGTCCGCGTCAGCAGGGCCGCGTACGGCGCATCCGAACCGTCGGCATCCCGGCTTGCCTCCGCCACCACCTCGTGACCGGGCCGCGCCTGCATCGGCGGCAGGATCTTGCCCCGGTAGATGCGCGACGATGCCCCGAGGACGCCCCAACGCAGCACCTCAGCCATTGATGACGACCATCCGGATCTCGGTCATCTCCTTGATGGTGAACGCGGGTCCTTCGCGGGTGTTGCCGCTGTCGCGCAAGCCCCCGTAGGGCTGTTGATCCGCACGCCACGTGGGCACTTCGTTCACCAGCACGCCGCCGAAGTCGAGCGCCCGAACCGCCTTCATCGCCTTGGTGATGTCACACGTGAAGATCGCAGCCTGCAGGCCGTAATCGGTGTCGTTGGCCAGCGCGATCGCCTCGTCCAGGGTGTCGTACGCCGTGACGGTGACCACAGGGCCGAACACCTCCTTGGCACACACCTTCATGTCCGGCAACGCATCGGCGATCACCGTCGGCAGCAACACACCGTTATCCTGACGGCGGCCTCCGGTTGCGATGGTGGCGCCAGCGGCGGCCGCCTCCGTCACCCACTCCTCCACCCGGTCCCGCTCGCTGAGCGAGATCAGCGCAGACACATCGGTGGCCTCGTCCATCGGGTCGCCCACGACCAACTTCTTCACATGGTCGACCAGTGTGGAGGTGAACTCGTCGGAGATGCTTCGGTGCACGAGCACTCGTTGGGTGCTGATGCAACTCTGACCGGCATGGCTGAAGCCGGCAACCTTGATCTTGGCCGCCGCGGTGCGCCAGTCGCCGTCGGCTTCGATGATGACCGGTGCGTTGTTCCCCAGCTCGAGACCGACCCGTTTGCGCGGGGCCCGGGCACGGATGCTCCAGCCGACCTCCGGCGATCCGGTGAAGGTGATGAGTGCGATGTCGGGATGATCGACGATCGCGTTGCCGACGGTGCTGCCCCCGCCGGTCACCACCTGCAGGTAGTCGGCAGGCAGACCGCACTCC
>JAYSLK010000763.1:0-2579 GCA_043725585.1 Actinomycetota bacterium | reverse complement strand
AGCGGGGTCGGACAGCACCTCGGGGTCACCCAGGCTGGTCTCGAGCAGGGAGTACTCGTCTTCAACGGCAGCCAATCGATCGATCACGGTGCCACGAGGCTAGTGGTGCTCATCGAAGGTCGCTCCGTCCCGCCTCGTCGTCCGCGCACGACAGCAACCTGAGTTGCCTCCTCAGACGGCGACGAAAAACGTCGGCACGCGCACCAGGGCGGCGAGCCGCTGCTGGATGTCGATCACATCTCGCTCGGGAGCGACGATCAGGCATCGGTCAGCGCCGTAACGGGTGATCGCATCGACCGCCCAGGGCACAACATCGAGATCGATGCCGGTGGTGCACACCACGAGCGTGCCCGACCCAGGTTCCATCGCCGCGCAGGGCACCTGATCCTTCAGATTGAGACGCGGCAGAGGTGGGTCGACTGCGACGAGGACGGCGGCATCGACCAACTCGGGATGAGCCATCAGTCTCGTCCGCAGTCGTCGGCTGGCCGCGAGTTGGTTGAGCGGATGCTGCGAAGCACCATCTCGACGGTGCCCAGCGACCGCCCGCACGACGTCGGCCAACGCCTCCACTGTCGGCCGGTCGCCGTGGAGCATCTGGAACGTCTCGCGATCATGTGCGCCGACACCGACTTCGAGCCGGACATCTCCCGATGTCGGATCGCCGATCACCCGGCACACCTCCAATCCGTCGACTTCACCGCAGAGCACGCCATGCTCCTCGAGCGGCGTCGCGCCACCGGCAAGGATCAGTTCGACGAGCGCCCGGTGCCGGTCGTCGACGACTCGGGGCTCGGGAAGGGGTTCCGCCACGGCATCGATGAGGCTCCGACCGTCGAGGTGCGACACCTGTATCGGCATGGTGAAACCGAGCGATCGCCGGGCCAACGGGCCCGTGCCGGACTCGGCGATCAGATGCACGCGGGATGCGTCGCGGCGCACCGCCCACGCGAGCGCCGCCCCGAGTTGACGATCGGGTGACCGGTCGACGAGATCGGAGAGCAGCATCCACGCGGTTCCATCGGCAGCCAGCAGCGCAGCGCCCGAGCCGAGCGATCCGCGCTCGTCGGTGGCCACCCCGCCATGGTCGGCGAGGAGCGCAGCGACCCGCATGGTGTTCAACTGGGCACGGCGGGCGGGGTCGATCGCGGACACCATCGCCGCCAGGTTACCGGTGGCCGTCACCGCCTGAGCCGGGCGACCCCTGCCGGCACCCCGTCACGCCGTCACGCCGTCACGCCGTGAAGTAACCCATCACGTCGGCGACCAGATCGACCGTCCCGCTGTTGTTGTACAGTACGGCAGCTCCGTCGTCGCCGAGCCGGGCGATCACCATGTTCGGCACCACCTGGCCCGCAACTGCGTTCAGGTTCGATGCCACAGGGCGCTCGACGTTGCTGGGGAACACCGTGACGAACGTGCCGGTGCTGGGTGCGACGGCGGTGATGTTCAGCAACACCGCGGAGGACCCGTTCGACGGCACCCCGCCATGGCCGGCGAGGGCCAGCGCGATCACGCCTCGACCGAGCGGCGCCTTTGGGGCGCCGAGGCCCTCCCTGGTGTCGAGCACCCGGGCCGGAGACAGCGAGACGAACCTCGACGAGACACCGGCGCTGAAGCAGCCCAGCGCGTCGACCACCACATCGGTGTTCCCCGAGTGGTTGTAGATGCTGACCTTGCCGCCGGCGCCCACCTTGGCCAGCACCATGTTCGGAATGGTCTGGCCGGCCGCCATGTTCACGCTCGATGCGAGCGGCTTGTCCTGCCCGGCCGGCCAGACCGTCAGGTAGCTCGCCGCCGTCGGCGCGGTCGCGGTGACGTTGAGCGCGACCGCATCGCACTCGCTCGATACGCCACCCCTACCGGTGACCTGGAGGTCGAGCCACTGGCCGGGACCGAGTTGACCGAAGAAGCCGCCGGTGCCGTCGCGGGTGTCGAGCAGGCGCGAGGGAGCCAGCGCCTCCAATCCAACGTCGCTGCTGGGCGAGAAGTACCCCACCACGTCGCCGACCAGATGCACCGTGCCGGAGTTGTTGAAGAGGTCGATCGAGCCACCGACGCCGACGCGCGCGAGCACGAGGTTCGGGATGGCGGCTCCCGGCACGGGGTTGAGGTTCGACGCGAACGGTCGCATCTCGCCGCTCGGCGACACCGTGACGAACGTGGGAGCTGTCGCCTCGACCGACGTCAGGTTGACGGCAACAGCGACGGCATCGAGAGGAATGCCGTACTTGCCGGCGATGGTGAACCGCCAGGTCTCACCCCCGGCGAGCGGCGTCTCACGACCACCGGTGCCGTCGCGGGTGTCGAACACTCGCTGGGGGGCCGTCGCGACGAAGCCGCTCGGCGTCGCGGGAGGCAGCACGACGACGGGGATGTCTCCCCCAGCCGAGCCCGGCGCGCCGGAGAACAGGCCGAGATTCTCGAAGTTCCCGTTGAGGATCGTGCTACCGCCGCCACCGAGCCACCCATCGAGCACAGATCCGATCACCGAACGGAAGTCGACGTACGCGGGCAGCCGGTCCCACTGATCGAGTCCGGCGAGGGTGGGGCCTTGACCGTAGAGGCCGCCTTTCACC
>JAYSLK010000762.1:0-1988 GCA_043725585.1 Actinomycetota bacterium | reverse complement strand
AGACCTGACTTGAACTCCTGCTGTGCCTTGCCGAGGTTCTTGGCCAGCTTGGGCAGCTGCGAACCGCCGAAGAGAACCAACACGACGACGATGATCAGGATGATCTCGGGCGGGTCGAGGAAAGCGAGCATGTGAGTCAGGCTAGCACTGGCGTCTCACGATGTGACCTCGGGATCAGCCAGGGGGGTCAGCCAGGGGTCAGGCGGTCACCTTGCGATTGGCGAGGGCACGTTGACGCCGCAGTCGGCGACGCTCCCGCTCGGACAGGCCGCCCCAGATGCCGAACTTCTCACCGTTGGTCAAGGCGTATTCGAGGCAGTCGAGCCGAACGATGCAGCCTCGGCAGACCTCTTTGGCCTCACGGGTCGAGGCACCTCGCTCCGGGAAGAAGAGGTCGGGGTCGACGCCAAGGCAGTTCGCCTCGTCCTGCCAATTCTTGTCGTCGATCATCTCGTCCTGCTGCATCGGCTGCCTCCGCTGTAATTACAACCGTGTCATTGTCCACTATCACACCGGGTCGGCGCAAGTGCGGATTGAAAAAGAATCCAGCAAGGTGAACGCGAAGGGTGGCGGGCTGGCGGCATCGACCTGAGAAAACGCGGATCGGCGACCGTCGCGTCGCGCGGTCCGCGGTCATGCAGCCCTCGGCTGAGGGGCCAGTCCGGTGTTCCACGCGCCGGTGATCCCCGAGGAGATGACGACGAGCCCTGTCCTCGGTCAGGGTCGCCAGCGCAGCGGGCCATCGGTGCCGACGACGAGCACCGCGGTCACGCCATCGGGCACCGCCCCGGTGACCAGATCGGGGGTCCACGTGTCGAACCCACCGACACCGAATCGCTCCAGCAACGCGAACGCTGCGGTCACGTCGACACCGAGCGGCATCACCATGGTGTCGTCCACCGAGCGAGTCGCCACCATCGCGAAACGGGGCGTGACACCGAGCTGCGACGCCACCTCGCTCATCGATGCAACCCCGCCCGACGCGTCCACGACGAGCACCTGTACGGCGAGTGCCGCAGGGTCGACGGTGACCCGGACCTCGAGTGCCGTCGTGGGCGGCAACGTCGTCGCGGGGGGCGGCGGGATGGCCGGTGAGGCCGTCGTGGTCTGCGGGACAAGGCCAGGGTCGTAGGTCGCCTCCGGCTGCACGTACTCGCAGGAGCCGAAGTACTGCCAGACCTCGTCTGCGGCGACCGGCGGGCCCTGGCATCGGAAGGTCGAGCCGCCGGGCATGACGTCACCGACGATCGTCGTGGTCGGCGCGTCGAGGGGCCGCGTGGTCGTCGACATCGCGAGGGTGGTCTCAGCGAAGTCGGCGGCGACTGCGGCAGCGATCCGCCCATCGTCGTCCGTGCTCCGCCCGGCGAGGAATCCGAGCCCGACCACGGCCGGCAGCGTCACAGCCACTGCAGCGATCGTGGCCGTGCGGCGACGGCGGCGCACGATGCGGCGTTGCACGTCGGTGTAGCCAAGGGGTGCGCCTGGCACACCGTCGGCCCGTCGGCGCAGGGAGTCGGTGAGCTCGCGCTCGAACGAGTCCATCGGGTCACGTTCGTCTCTGTCGTTCACGACTGCTCCTCTTGTTGGGTCACGAGCTGTTCGCGCAGGGTCGCCCGAGCACGGTGCAGCGAGGACTTCACCGTGCCGAGGGCGATCTTCAGGGTCGCAGCGATCTCGGCGTCGGTCGCCTGCAGGTAGTAGCGCAGCACCACCACCTCGCGCTGCGGTGAGGGCAGCGCCCGGACGGCGTCAGCGATGTGGTCGTGTTCGCTGCGCACCTCGTCGATCGGCGGTACCACGAGCCGGCGGGCGAGGCCACGCCGTCGCTGCATCCGCCGACAGCCGTTCAAGACGCACGTGCGGACGTAGGCGTCCGGAGTGCGGAGCCGGTCCCACTTCGGGAACGCCTTGGCGAACGCCTCCTGCACCACCTCCTCGGCCTGCTCGCGTGTGTCGACGAGCAGGAACGCCGTCCGAACGAGCGACGG
>JAYSLK010000761.1:0-5073 GCA_043725585.1 Actinomycetota bacterium | reverse complement strand
GGTTACCGAGGAGTAGTCGCGGGGAGCTCCGTCGCACGTCTAGGGTTGTCTGCCGATGCTTGCATTCACGTTTCCGGGGCAAGGCTCACAGCGACCTGGTATGGGTCGACCATGGGCCGATCACGAGAGTTGGGAACTCGTCGACGAGGCGTCCGCCGTGGCCGACCGCGACGTGGCGCGCCTCCTGCTCGATGCCGACGCCGACGAGCTCAAGGACACCAGAAACGCGCAGCTCACCACATTCGTCTCCAGCCTGATCGTCCTCGACGCAGTCGAACGGCTCGGCGTCGAGCCCAGCTTCTGTGCAGGTCACAGTCTCGGCGAGTACACCGCCCTCACGGCAACCGGTGCGCTCGGCTTCGACGAAGGCGTTCGCCTGGTGTGCGAGCGGGCCGACGCGATGCACGAGGCCGGCCATGACAACCCCGGCACGATGGCGGCCGTGCTCGGGCTCGACGACGACCTCGTCGAGGTGGCATGCCGACGCGCCGACAGTGACGTGTGGGTCGCCAACTTCAACGCGCCCGGCCAGGTCGTGATCGCCGGCTCTCCGGAAGGTGTCGCCGCGGCGGCGGTCCACGCCAAGGAACTGGGCGCCAAGAAGGTCATGCCACTGCACGTGTCGGGGGCATTCCACACACCCTTCATGGCCCCGGCCCGCGACCGACTCCGCAAGGCGATCGCCGAGGCGAATCCCCGCGACACCGAAGTTCCCGTGGTGTCGAACGTCGACGCCATCGGGCACGACCTCGGCGCCGACTGGTCGTCGCTGCTCTCGGCCCAGCTGAGCAGCCCGGTTCGATGGAAGCACTGCCTGCTGGAGTTGGCCACCCTCGGCGTCAACAACTTCGTCGAGCTCGGCCCCGGCGCCGTCCTCACCGGCATGGCCAAACGCACCGTCGACGCCGCCCGCACGATGTCGGTCTCCACCCCGGAAGACCTCGACAAACTGCTCGACTTCGTGGGCACCGCTCCGGCCAGCTCTGCCATTGCACACGAGGGCGAACACCTCTTCGCCTCGGAGCGGTTGGTCGTCAGCCCCGGAGCCGGGGTGTTCGAGCCGATCGCCGGTCTCGGAGAGGGCTACCGGATCGAGGTCGGCAGCGTCATCGGCCACATCGGTGACATTGCAGTTCGCTCAGCGTTCACCGGCGTGCTGCAGAGCTACATCGCCGTCTCCGGCGAACGGGTCACCGCTCGCCAACCGATCGCCTGGCTGCGGACGGCCTGACATGCCCGCGATCCCGCACGGCGTACGCGGTGCCGTCATCACCGGCTGGGGCACCGCTCTGCCTCCCAAGGTCCTCACCAATCACGACCTCGAGGCGATGTTCGAGACCAATCACGACTGGATCGTCGAGCGCACCGGCATTCACCAGCGACACGTCGGTGGGACGACGACGGATCTCTCGGTCGAATCGGGTCGCAAGGCCATCGAGATGTCGGGGGTCGACCCGAACGAGATCGACACGCTGATCCTTGCCACCACCACTCCCGATCGAGTCGTGCCGGCCAGCGCGCCCGGCATCGCATCCGAACTGGGCCTCAGATGCGGAGCGCTCGACGTGAACGCCGCCTGTTCCGGCTTCATGTATGCATTGGTGTTGGGTCACGGCCTGATCGGGGTGGGCGCGAAGAAGATCCTCTGCATCGGCACGGACACGCTGGCGCGCATCACCGACTGGACCGATCGCAACACCGCCATCTTGTTCGCCGACGGCTCGGGTGCCGTGGTGCTCGAGGCCTGCGACGGCCCGGGCCAACTGCTCGGCTGGGACCTCGATGCCGATGGCGCAGCCGAACGGTTCCTGTACAGCGATGTCGGTGGCTTCATCCAGATGGAAGGCAAGGAGGTCTTCCGCCGCGCAGTGCGCATCATGGTCGACTCCGCCACGAAGTCGATGGCGGCAGCCGGCGTCACCACTGACGACATCACGATGGTCGTGCCACACCAGGCCAACATCCGCATCATCGAAGCGGCATGCCAAAGGCTCGGCCTGCCGATGGAGAAGTGCGCCATCGTGCTCGATCGCACCGGCAACACCTCGTCGGCGTCGATCCCGCTCGCACTCGCCGATGGCCTCGACGCCAACCGGGTGCAGCCAGGAGACCTCGTGTTGCTCGTCGGCTTCGGCGCCGGCATGACCGCCGCGAGCGCCGTCCTTCGATGGGGTGGTGCGTGACTCGAACCGTGCTGGTCACGGGCGGGGCCCGTGGCATCGGGCTGGCATGCGCGCGCAGGTTCGCCGAACTGGGCGACAACGTGGCCGTCACCTACAACACCTCGCCACCACCCGCCGACATCTTCGGCGTGCCGTGCGATGTCACGTCGACCGACAGCGTCGATGCTGCGTTCATGGCCGTCGAAGAACGATTCGGCCTGGTCGAAGTGCTCGTGTCGAACGCCGGCGTCACCAAGGACGGTCTGTTGCTGCGGATGGGCGACGATCAGTTCACCTCGGTCATCGACGCCAACCTGACCGGCGCCTACCGAGTGTGCAAGCGCGCTGCCCAGGGCATGCTCCGGGCTCGCTCGGGCAGGATCGTGCTGATGTCGTCGGTGGTCGGTCTGCTCGGCTCGGCCGGTCAGGCGAACTACGCAGCGTCGAAGGCGGGCCTGGTCGGCCTGGCGCGATCACTCGCCCGCGAACTCGGCTCACGCAGCATCACCGTCAACGTCGTCGCGCCAGGTCCCGTCGAGACCGACATGACAGCAGCCCTGGGCGACAAACGGCTGGCCGAGCTCGTCGCAGCCGTGCCGCTCGGCCGAATGGCCACCGCGGACGAGGTCGCCGGTGTGGTCGCCTTTCTCGCCTCGCCCGATGGGGCCTACATCACCGGAGCCATCATCCCTGTCGATGGCGGCC
This sequence comes from Actinomycetota bacterium, assembly GCA_043725585.1. Lineage (GTDB taxonomy): Bacteria > Actinomycetota > Acidimicrobiia > Acidimicrobiales > Ilumatobacteraceae > VFMC01. Next base: position 2,206 of record JAYSLK010000761.1, on the reverse strand, counting down.
TCGGAATGGGCCACTAGCCTCTCTCAACACCACCCGTCGTCTCCTCGGACGACGACCCAGCAAGGAGATCCCGTGGATCAGGAACTGTTCGCCCGCTTCAAGAAGTGCGCCGTCGAGGTGCTCTCGGTCGATGAGGCCGCCGTCGTGCCCGAAGCGAAGTTCGGCGACGATCTCGACGCCGACAGCCTCGACCTCGTGGAGTTGATCATGGCCCTCGAGGAGGAGTTCGGCGTCGAAGTGCCCGAAGAAGACCTCGACGGCGTCGAGACCGTCGGCCAAGCGTTCGACTTGGTCGTCGGCAAGCTCTGATGGAGGGTCGCGCCCGTCGGGTGGCCATCACCGGCTACGGCGTGGTGGCCCCGTGCGGCATCGGCAAGCAGGCGTTCTGGGAAGGCTTGATCGGGCCCGGTCTCACCGGGGGTCGGACCACCGCGATCGAGGAGTGGGATCCACTCCCCTGGTTCGACAGCCCGAAGGAAGCCCGTCGCGCCGACCGCGTCGAACAGTTCGCCGTCGCGGCAGCCGCCGAGGCCTTCGAACATGCTGGCCGACCGGAGGTCGACCCCACCCGCTTCGGCACCATCTTCGCGTCCGGCATCGGCGGGTTGCAGACGCTCGAAGATCAGGTGCAGATCCGTTTGGAGAAAGGAGATCGTCGCGTGTCGCCGTTCCTCATCCCGATGCTGATGGCGAACGCCTCCGGAGCCTCGATCTCGATGCGCTACGGGCTCCAAGGACCGAACGAGACCATCGTGACCGCGTGCGCGGCCTCCACGCATGCGATCGGATACGCGGCACGCCTCATCGCGTGGGGGATGTGCGATGCGATGGTCACGGGCGGGTCGGAAGCCTGCATCACGCTCACCGGCGTCGCTGGTTTCGCCAACATGACGGCCCTGTCGTCCACCGGAGTGAGCATGCCCTTCGACGCCAAGCGCGACGGGTTCGTGATGGGTGAGGGCGCAGGCGTGCTCGTGCTCGAGGAGTGGGAGACCGCCGTCGCTCGAGGTGCGAACATCGTCGGCGAGGTGTTGGGCGCGGGCAGCACCGCCGACGCCCACCACATCACGGCGCCATCACCGGGTGGTGTCGGGGCCGTGCGATGCATGAACCTCGCGCTCGCCGACGCAGGTCTCTCCCCTGCCGATGTGAAGCAGATCAACGCCCACGGCACGTCCACTCCCCTCAACGATGCGGCCGAGGCCGCGGCGGTCGCCACGGTGTTCGCCGGAGCGATGCCGCCGATGACCTCCACCAAAGGGGTCACCGGCCACGCGCTCGGCGCCGCAGGTGCCCTCGAGGCGATCGCCGGGCTGTTGTCGATGGAGCACCGCCTGATCCCGCCCACGGCGAACACCACCGAGGTGCTCGACGAGCCGATCGACCTGGTCACCGGGTCTTCTCGGGCGTGGACGCCCGGCCCGGTGATGTCGAACAACTTCGGATTCGGTGGCCACAACGGCACCGTGATCCTGGGCCCAGGACGCTGACCCAGACACGCTCGACGCTCTTGTCACACCCCTTGCGCATGATGCGGGCATGACACCAACGTTTCGTTCCCGCACCCGTTCCGCCGGCTCGCCCACCACCGCCAACTCCGGAGCCACCGCCCACAACGTGTTCTTCGACGTCGATCATCCCGAGGTCGCTCACACTCGCATCGATTGCCCCGACAACGGCGGCCTGATCGAACTGGTCGAGACCTACCTCGGCACGGCGTGCGACGATCCGATGATGTTCGAGTACGTGGCCGACCTGCATGGTCTGGTCGCTCCCGCACGTCTCGTGCACCAAGCACGTCCGTGCCCGCAGTGCACGCTGGTCGCCGCGCCGTACTGGCTGAGCGCTGCCTGATCATCAGGCATCATCAGGCATCGACGAGCACGAACATCAGCTCGCATTCGCATGCCACCTTCTCACCCAGCAGCGCTCGACCGGTGCCCTTGCCCGCACGGGCTGACATACGACCTAACTGCACCTCGAGCGTGAGGGTGTCGCCGGGGCTCACCTGGCGCCGGAAACGGGCGCCGTCGAGCCCACCGAACAGCGCCAGCTTGCCCGCGAACCGATCATCGGCCAACACCGCGATCGCGCCCATCTGAGCGATCGCCTCGCACATCAGGACTCCCGGCAACGTCGGCCGACCAGGGAAGTGACCTGCGAAGAACCACTCATCGCCGGTCAGCCTCCACAGACCGCTGGCCGA
>JAYSLK010000760.1:0-11901 GCA_043725585.1 Actinomycetota bacterium | reverse complement strand
CAGGGAGCGGTGGGCAACCTGCGCTTCGACCCGATGGCGATGCTGCCGTTCTGCGGCTACAACATGGGCGACTACTTCGCCCACTGGCTTGCCGTGGGCAAGCACACCGACGCCGCCAACCTGCCGGAGATCTTCTTCGTCAACTGGTTCCGGCGCGACGACGATGGTCGCTTCCTGTGGCCCGGCTACGGCGAGAACAGCCGCGTGTTGAAGTGGGTGTTCGAACGAGTCACCGGCACGGCGACCGCCGTCGAGACCCCGATCGGACTGCTGCCACCGACCGACGGCCTCGACGTCGCCGGCCTCGATGTCTCGGCCGATGATCTGACGACGTTGCTGTCGATCGACACCGACGGCTGGAAGAGCGCGCTCCCGCAGATCCGCGCCCACTACGCCCAGTTCGGCGATCGTCTGCCGGCGCGGCTAGGCCTGGCTCTCGACGAACTGGAAAGCAAGCTCGCCAACGCCTGACGCCGCCGGCGCGTCGAGATTCATCCGTTGTGCGCGAGGGTGACCCGCTCGTGCTCGCGGGATCGAACGCCGACGTCGATCAGGTGGTACAGCTGCGGAGATGACCGAGCGAGTGATTCGAGCGAGTGATTCGAGCGAGTGATTCGGGTTCCCGAGCTCGTCCATCCCAATGACACCATCGGCCATCGCCGGCCCCGGCCCGAGCGCCTGTGTCGCCATCGCCGGCACCTCGTACCGGGCTCGAAAGGTCGATCTCGTCGCCACCGTCGATCAGCACACGCGGGTCGCAGCAGCGAACCCCGACACCTGCACCTCGTCGCCGCAGTCCTCCACCGTGGACGTAGCCTCGGCAAGGGTGAGGTTCCCATGTGCATCGACTGTGCCGTCCGCACCGAACAGGTTGCAGCCATCGCTGCCACGCACGAACGGATCGTCGTCGAACTCGATCCAGGGAACTCGACCGACACGGGCCACCCACGAAGCATCCGAGACCGATTCGAGCACCCACCTCCCGGACACGGCGTCGAGGACCTCAGGATCCGACGTCTGGCCCGCCGCCGTCGAGGGCGCCGCGCTGGTCGATGTAGCAACGATCGTCGTCGGGCCGGCCGTCGGGCCGCCGTCGCGGTGGACGAGGTCGGTACCTCCGTGGCCGGCACCACACTCGAACTGCTGTCGGACAACATCCCCGTTGCGATGACGACGGACACGACGACGACAGCAGCGGCTCCGGTGACCGCTGCGGCCAGCACCGCTCGTCGACTTCCGCCGGACGTCACTCGCCTCCTCGGATGCCGCATCGGATCGCCCCCGTCAGGTCATGAACAGGCTGCGGAGCGCGAGGCCCATGAGGAACAGCCCGCCACCACCGTAGATGAGAAACCGTCGGGCCTTCATCTGCTGGGCGTAGGAGTACACGATGCCGATCGCCACCAGGCCGCTGAACTCGTACAACATGTGGAGCTCGGGGAACTCCCAGTCGTAGCGAGCGAGCAGCACCGACGCCATCACCACGTTGGCCGTCACCACGAGTTGGGCGATCACGGTGAAGATCCAGAGTGCCTTCATCCGAAGTGGAAGCCAGTGGTGCGCGACCAACGCCCACCCGCCGGCCATCGCATTGACACCCACCTGCACCCACAATCCGGTGCGGTACACGTCGTACAGCGACTGCCCGGGCACGTCCTACTCCCCGCAGCGGGGACCCGCTGAGATGAACCTGATCAACTCGTCGTCGGCCAATCCGGTCATCGTGCCGTTGATGCCGTTGTCGAGGGTGAACGACGGTCCTTGGATCTCGTCGTCGGTCAGTTCGACGTCGGGGTAGGTGAAGCGGAGTTCGCCCACGGTGTTGCCGACGCCGATGCGCTCGGGGGTGGCCATGCCGGCGGGTTGGACGGTCGACCCGAACGGTGGTCCCAAGAGGTAGCTGAAGAAGTGCCGGCGACCCGACACGATCGGCGAGTCGTCACTGAACAGCAGCGTGAGATCGCCCCAGGTGACGCCGCGCACCTCGGTGCCCGGGCAGACACCGAACGCCGAGAACGGATCGGCCCATCCACTGTCGGCCGTGGGCTTGCCGAGGTTCGCTGTCACGTAGGCCACCACCTGCTCGGGATCGGCACCGAACAGCGCGTCGCCGAGCCCGTCGTCGCGCAGCACGAGGACCGCCGCCTTCGGGATCGAGGTGGTCGTCGTCGCGGGCACCGTGGTCGAGGTGGTGGAGGTCGAGGTGGTGGAGGTAGAGGTGGTGGAGGTCGGAGCCACGGTCGTCGGCACCGCCGTGGTGGGCGCTGTGGTGGTGCTGGTGCTGGTGATCAGCGGGGCGATGGTCTCGTCGCTCGGACCATCGTCGGAGCCGCACCCGGCCAGCAGCACGGCGGCTGCGACGAAGACTGCAGATGGCAGAACATGGCGAAACACGGTGGCAGTCTGGCAGCTGAACCAGGCTTCGACTCAGCGGATCAGCGTGTCGGCCTCGCGACCACCTTCGACGAGCGAGAGTTCGCCCGACCTGTCCACATCGATCACCGTGACCGAGCAGTTGTCGAGGCTTCGGATCACCAAGCGGTCGTCGCCGACCGCCACGCCGATCGCCGCGTTGATGGCGATGAAGTGGCTGAACATCACCGAGTCGCGCGTGCGCGACCGGAGCGCGGCGGCCACGCCGTCGCGGAACGACGTGTAGCGCGGCCCGAGCTCGGCCCAAGTGCCCTGCATCGCGGTGCGCAACCAATCGGATCTGTCGGCCATCACCACGCCTTCGGGCGAGGGGATCTCGGCGATGCGCGGTTCGATCATCACAGGCAACCTCCAGGCCGACAACAGCGGTGCGGCCGTCTCCTGACAGCGCCGGAGCGGGCTTGTCTCCACATGCAGTGGGCCCAGCGGCGCCAACACGGCGCCGACGTCGATCGACTGCTGCTTGCCCAGGTCGTCGAGGCCCGGATCCGGGTCGACGTCCCACCCGGCTGACGCCCGTCCGTGACGCACCAGGTACAGGCGCGTCACTCGAACAACCACCCAGCGCGCATTCCGGCCGGAGCGCCCTTCTTGATGAACCACTCGGTGCCGAACGCCATGGCGAAGACGTGTTCCTCCATCGACAAGAAGAAGCTCGAGTCGCCGATCTGGCTGGAGTGACAGGCGATCGACGCCCGCTTGCGCTGCACCCAGTCGGTGACGTCGACCGCGTGGGTGATCTCGGTTTCGGTCGACCCGAATGGGTTGCCGTCGTCGCTCGGCCCGTTGGGGTCGAAGTCGGGCTGATCGTCCGTGGATAGCTCGCTCATCATCCGCACGATCGCGTCGCGGTTCATGGTCGACTCGAACACCGTCGGCGTCCCGGCCAACTCGGCCGCCCGATGACCCACATGATGCACCTTGATGTGATCCGGATGGCCGTAACCGCCATGCCAGTCGTAGTTGGTGAGCACATCGGCGGCCTCCTCGCGCAAGATGGCGGCAAGACGCTCGGCGGCCTCCTCGAGCGGCGCCCGGTGAAAGGACCCCTCGTGCTCGTTCTGATCCCAACCGGTCATGCCGCTGTCGGCGTAGTCGAGCCACGCGACTCGATGGATGCCGAGCACCTCGGCGGAACGGGAGGTCTCGTTGCGGCGCCGGTCCATGAGGGTCTCCCCCGGCGCCAGATCCTCGGGAACCTCGCCGTGGTCGCCGTTGGTCGCCACGACGAGCACCACCCGGTGCCCCTCGGCCACAGCCCGAGCCATCGACCCGCCTGTCGCGATCGCTTCGTCGTCGGGATGAGCGTGGAAACACACCAGCGTGCCCATCAGGCGTCCACCACTGCCTTCGAGGCCAGAAGCGCATCGATGCGTTCGGCAGCGAGACCCCAGTCGGCGAGGATCTCTCGACTGTGCTGGCCCGGGTGCGCCGGCGCGCTCTTGACCTCGGGGATCGTGCGAGAGAACCGCGGTGCGGGCGCCGGCTGCTTCACGCCTGCGACGTCGATGAACGTGTCGCGGGCAACGTTGTGTGGATGCTCGGCGGCTTCGCTCATCGTGAGCACCGGGGCGAAGCACACATCGGTGGCCTCCATGATCTCGCACCACTCGGCACGGGTCTTGGTCGCGAACACCTGATGAAGCCGCGCTTTCAGGTGAGGCCAGAGGTCCTTGTCCATCTGCCGGGCGAACTCGGGGTCATCGGTGAGACCGGTGAGCCGCAACAGTTCGGCATAGAACTGCGGTTCGATCGAACCCAGCGAGATGTAGTGGCCGTCCTTGCATCGATACACGTCGTAGAAGTGAGCCCCGGTGTCGAGCAGGTTCGACCCGCGCTTGGCCTCGTCGAAGGCACCCACGTTCCTGAAAGCCCAGAACATGCTCATCAGCACCGCGGCACCATCGACCATCGCGGTGTCGACCACCTGACCCTGACCGCTGCGCTGGGCCTCGAGCAGGGCGCACACCACGCCGTAGGCCAAGAACATCCCGCCGCCACCGAAGTCGCCCACCATGTTCAGTGGCGGCACCGGTGCCTCGCCCGCGCGGCCGAAGTGGGCGAGTGCACCGGCGAGCGAGATGTAGTTGATGTCATGGCCTGCGGCTTGGGCGTACATGCCTTCCTGGCCCCAGCCGGTCATCCGCCCGAACACGAGCTTCGGGTTGCGCGCCAGGCACACGTCGGGGCCGATTCCGAGACGCTCCATCACGCCCGGGCGGAACCCCTCCACCAACGCATCGGCGCCCGCGACGAGATCGAGCAGCGTGGCGACTCCGTCGGGGTGCTTCAAGTCGATCGCAATGTTGCGGCGTCCGCGCAGCATGACGTCGAAGTGGGGCGTGTCGGGCGCGGGACCGCGCACCGACTGCGCCCGTTCGACCCGGATGACCTCGGCACCCATGTCGGCGAGCAGCATCGCTGCGAACGGGCCGGGCCCGATGCCTGCGAGTTCGATGATCCGATATCCGGTGAGCGGTCCAGCCATGGCTGCGTTTCTAGTCGGCGCGCCCCCACCGGGCGGCACCGAGTGCGTTTGCTCACTTTCGCGTCGCATGCACGCGTTGGCGACCAAACGCGCGATCCGACCTGCTCGCGTCTGTGCACGAACGCGTCGATGAGACGCGAAAGTGACCAAACGCGCTGGGGCGGGGCTGGGGCGGCGCTGGGGTCAGGCGGATCGAGTGAGGGTGACGACGGCGTCGACCACCACCGGCCACAACGGCTCGGGGATGTCGTGGCCCATGTCGGCCAGGTACAGCAGGTGCGCGCCGGGGATCGCATCGGCGGTCGCGAAGCCGCCGCTGGGGGTGATGAGCGTGTCGTCGCGGCCGTGGATCACCAGGGCCGGCACGTCGAGCTGCTTGAGTCGCTCGGTGCGGTCTCCGGTGGCGAAGATCGCCGCCAGTTGGCGCGGGCCACCATCGGAGTAGCTCGACCGATCGTACGAGACTGCTGCCAGCTCTTTCGTGCGCGCCTCGCTGCGGTGCTTCTTCGAGTGCCACACCATCCACTTCGGCGAGGTCTCGATGTACTCGTCACGGGTGGTGGCCGGCGGCGAGAGCAACACGCCGAGCACCTCGGGCGCGGCTTGCCCCACGCTGGGGTCGCCGGTGGTGCTCATCACCGAGATCAGGGTGCGCACACGAGCGGCGTGTTCGATCGCCATCGTCTGCACGATCATCCCGCCCATCGAGGCACCCATGATGTGTGCCCGCTCGACGCCGAGGTGATCGAGCAGTCCGATCCCGTCGGCGGCCATGTCGCTGAGGGTGTACGGCACCGGCGGCAGGTCGCCACCGCTGAGGGCAGCGGTCAAGACGGCGTCGGAGTCGACGGTGACGCCGTCGAGCTTCGAGCTGAGACCGCAGTCGCGGTTGTCGAAGCGCACGACATGCAGACCGGTGTCGGCCAGCAGCTGGCAGAACTTCTCGTCCCACTGGATCATCTGTGCCGTGAATCCCATCACCAGCAACAGCGTGGGGTCGTCGGGCGAACCGAACGTGTCGTACTCGAGTTCCATTCCGGTGGCGACGAAGGCGCGTGACATGGGCGCAGGCTACCGTCAACGACCATGACCGTGTTCGGAGTGCACGCCGGCCTGCAGCACACCACGGCGGACGAGCTCCGCACGGTGTGGCGCCGCATCGAAGACCTTGGATATGGCTGGATCTCGATCTGGGATCACTTCTACGGCGCCACGGGAAGACCCGACGACGCCGCGTGCCTCGAGGCGGTGGCGATGCATGCAGCGCTCGCGTGCAGCACCACCAAGGTGCGCTGCGGTTCCTTGGTGTACTCGATCGGCTATCGCCATCCGGCGGTGCTGGCCAAGGCCATCACGACGATCGACCAGCTGTCGGGAGGCCGCGCCGACATGGGGATCGGCGCCGGCTGGGCCCAGGTGGAGTACCAGGCATACGGCATCCCGTTCCCCGACGTGAAGACCCGGATGGATCAACTCGAAGAGGGCATCCAATGCCTGCGCGGGTTGCTGCACGACGACGTCACGACGTTCAGCGGTGATCACTTCACTCTCACCGCGGCGCGCAACGAGCCGCGGCCGCTGCAGGACAAGCTGCCGATCTGGATCGGCGGCGGGGGCGAGAAGCGAACGCTGAAGATCGCTGCGCGGCATGCCGACGGCTGGAACGTGCCGTTCATCTCGCCCGAGGAGTTCGCCCGCAAGAACGCGGTACTCGACCAGCACTGCGCGAACGCCGACCGCGATCCGAGCGAGATCAAGCGTGCGATCAACACCGGCCTCGCCTTCACGGAGGCGAGCCTGCAGCAGCAGTTCGGCGCGATCGCGGAGTTCGTCCGTCCCGGTGTGCTCACCGGCAGTGACGATCAGGTGCTCGAAACGATCGGCCGCTACGTCGAGGCGGGCGCCGACCAGGTGAACATCGCACTGCGCGCTCCGTTCGACCTCGAGGCGCTCGAACGGCTCAGCGTCGCACTGGGACTGTCGTGACGATGCGCATCGCCCGGGCACCCGGCCGAGTCAACCTGATCGGCGATCACACCGACTACACCGGCGGTCTGGTGTTCCCGATGGCGATCGATCGCTGGACCGACATCCGATTCGAATCCGCCGATCGCATCGAGCTCACCTCGGCCGACGAGGCCGATCCGGTCTCGCTCCCTCTCCACGTCGACGACCCGGCCTCCGTCTCTCCCGCCTGGGGCAAGTACGTCGCCGGTGTGGTGTCGGAGATGTCACCGACGTCGGGGATCCTCGGTCATGTCACCACCACCATTCCCATCGGCGGCGGCATGTCGAGCAGTCACGCGCTCGAAGTGGCGGTGGCTCTGGCACTGGGGTTCCAGGGCAGCGTGGTGGAAATGGCGCAGCTCACCCAACGAGCCGAGAACCGGGCGAGCGGTGTGCCCACCGGGATCATGGACCAGTTCAGCATCGCCGGCGGCGTCGCCGGCCATGCCTTGCTGATGGACTGTGGGGCAATGACCATCACCCCGGTGCCCATGCCCGACGACCTCGACATCGTGGTGCAATTCATCGCCCACCGCACGCTCGTCGGTTCTGCCTACGCCGACCGCGTGGCCGAGTGTGCCAGCGCCGAAGCCGTGATCGGCCCGCTCCGCACCGCGACGTCTGCCGCCGCCGCCTCGATCGACGACCCGCTCGTGCGCAGACGGGCGATGCACGTGGTGGCCGAGAACCAGCGTGTGCGCGATTTCGCCGACGCGCTTCGCTCCCACGATCTGGTGGGTGCCGGCAGCCTGATGCTGGCCAGCCATGCCAGCCTGCGCGACCTCTACGAGACATCCACCCCTCAGATGGATGCTGCGGTCGCTCACGTGGCATCACGTCCCGGCGTGCACGGCGTGCGGATGACGGGCGGCGGATTCGGCGGGTGCATCGTCGCCCTCACCGAACCCGGAGCGATGGACGAAGGGTGGAAGGTGACCGCGGTCGACGGCGCTGCGCTCCTCGACCCGCAAGGAGATCGGTTCGACACGGATCAGTCAGGAGCCCACACATGAATCAACTCGAGGTCCTGGCCGCCGGGTTGCGCTTCGGCGAGGGACCGCGTTGGCACAGCGGCACGCTGTGGTTCAGCGACATGTACGACCATGCGGTGAAGACGGTCGACCTCAGGGGCAACGTGGTGGTGAAGGTGGAGGTGCCGGGCCAGCCGAGCGGCCTCGGATGGCTGCCGAACGGCGATCTGCTGGTCGTGTTGATGCAGGAGCGCCAGGTGCTCCGCCTCGATCACGACCGGTTCGTCATCCACGCAGATCTCAGCAGCGTGGCCACCTGGCACTGCAACGACATGGTCGTCGATGCAGACGGTCGCGCCTACGTGGGCAACTTCGGGTTCGATCTGCACTCGGCCGAGACGGCAGGCGACTTCACCACGGCAGCGCCGGCCCCGCTCGCCCTCGTCCAGCCCAACGGCGCAGTGAGCGTGGCCGCAGATGAACTGATGTTCCCGAACGGCACCGTGATCACGCCCGACGGCCGCACCCTGATCGTGGCCGAGTCGATGGGCCGTCGGCTCACCGCCTTCGACCGAGCAGCAGATGGAACTCTGAGCAACCGCCGGGTCTGGGCCGATCTCGGTCGTCGGATTCCCGACGGCATCTGCCTCGACGCCGAGGGGTGCATCTGGGTGGCCGATGCTGCGGCGCCCGAGTGCATTCGAGTGGCCGAAGGCGGGCGGGTGCTCGAGGTGCTCGCGACCGATCGCAACGCGTTTGCGTGCATGTTGGGCGGACCCGAGGGGCGACACCTGTTCGTGCTCACCTCGCTCCACTCGCATCCCGAGCGCTGCGTGGCCAGCCGGGACGCACAGGTGCTGGTCACGACGGTGGCCGTGCCACACGCAGGACGGCCCTGAGCCGCTCGATCGCGCCGGTCGTGCGCGTTCCCCACCAGAAGAGGTCGCGACCATCGAGCAGTACCGGCGTTGCTCCTGGGACCCCCGCGACGATCTCGGCCACGTGGCGGTCGGCAAACGGGTAGGGCTCCGACGGCAGCACCACGAAGGTCGGCGACAGCTGCACCACGTGCTCCAGCGTGATCTCGGGGTAGGTGCTCTCCGAGTCGGCCAGCACGTTCGTCACGCCGATTCGACGCAGCATCGCCGACCCGTAGGTCGCGCCGCCCGTGCCCATCCACGGGCGTCGCCAGATCAGCACGACCGCAGACGCCCACGCCCTGTCGTCCACATCGGGCACCGGGACGCAGCTCGACAGATCGATCTCGTGGCCCACTGCGGAGGCGAGATCGGCCAGCATGGGTTTCACTCCGTCGACGTCGACGACATGGGTCACGTGGACGTGGACCCCGGCAGCGACGAGCGCGTCGGCGTCCTCGCGACGGTTCTCCTCGCGATCCATCACCACCACGTCGGGCGCCAGCGCCACGATCGCGGCGAGGTCGGGATCCTTCGTGCCGCCGACGTGCTCCATGGACGGCTGCTCGCAGAAGCGGGTGCACGCGGCAACCGGAACGCCCCAGTCGAGGAGCGTCTCGGTGACCGATGGAACCAGACTGACGATCCTCATGGTGGGCCGAACGTCGGCGGAACTGGGCGGTTCAGCCGAGCAGCTTGCGCTTCTGCGCCTCGAACTCCTCCGGCGACAGGGTGCCTCGCTGCAGCATGCCCTCCAGCCGTTCCAACTCGTCGGCGACACTCGTACCGCCGCCGTTGCGGCTGTAGCTGCCCCGACGTTCGGCGGCCAGTTCCATCTGCGAGTGGATCATCCGTTGCACCTGATCGGGATGCTTGATGTCGGCGAACCGGCTCTGGCCGTCTTCGCCACCGGATTCGATCAGCAGGTCGCCGGCTCCGAGGATGCGCTCGAACACGCTCTGGTTGAAGTTGACGTTGTTCACCCGCTCGAGTGGGATCTCGATGCCGCTCTTGGCGAGCACCCCCGTGCGGAAGATGAGTCGATGCGAGGTGATGACGAAGTGGGTGGTCATCCACTTCAGGTAGCGAGCGATCAGCCAGATCGCGGTGCCCACCAGGGCGGCGATGGCGACGTACGAGAGGAACGTCTCGAGGGAATCGCTGTCGAAGTTCTTCGGGATCGCCCAGATGCCGAAGACGATCGCCACGACCAAGCAGACAGCGGGCCCCGCGAAGTACCACCAATGCGGGTGCAGGTCGAGCGCGATGGTCTCGTTCGCGTTCAGGTTCTTCTGGGAGAACGTCATGCGCGGAGCGTAGCCCTATCGTGGCGCAGTGGTCGATGACACTCCCACCGACGACGCGCTCACTCCCGAGAAGCGGTCGGCGCAGCAGATGGCCACCGTTCTGCGCGGGCTCGATGCCGAACAGCACGTCGCCGTCACCACTCCTGCGTCGCCCTTGGCCATCGTGGCGGCGGCCGGATCGGGCAAGACGATGGTGCTGACCCGCAGGATCGCCCGCCGACTCCTCGACGGATCGGCCGATGCCCGCCATGTACTCGCACTCACCTTCACCCGCGACGCTGCGGGCGAGTTGCGCCGGCGCCTCCGGCGCCTCGAGATCCGCGAACCGATCGAGACCGGCACGTTCCATGCGGTGGCGTTGAGAGTCCTGCGCGACCGTGCGATGGCCTCGGGAGCGGCCGCACCGGTCGTCGCCAACGATCGCGGTCGCCTGATCCGCGAGGTGCTCACCGAAACGCGCGTGCGATGCGAACCAGGTGGCGCGCTGGCCGACATCGATTGGGCTCGGGCCCGCCTCATCCAACCCGGCGAGTTCGCCTCCGCGACGCGCGCGGCACGACGGCGACCGGCGCTCCAGGGCGACACCTACACCCTCGTCCACGAGCGATACGTCGCATTGAAGAAGCGACGTGGGGTGATCGACTTCGACGACCTCCTCGCCGACCTGCTCGATCAGATGCGTCGCGATCCGACGTTCGGTGACGTGGTCCGCTGGCGGTTCCGACATCTCTTCGTCGACGAGGCCCAGGACCTCAACCCGCTCCAGTTCGCGCTGCTCGAGCAGATCCGCGGTGGTCGCCCCGACATCTGCCTGGTCGGAGACCACCGTCAGGCCATCTACGGTTGGAACGGCGCCGACCCGGCGACGCTGTTGGAGGTGGAGCGCTTCTACCCTGGGGTCACGGTGGTCTCGCTCACCGGCAACTATCGCTGCTCCCCTCAGATCGTGAGCGCCGGGTCGGCCGCGCTCACGGCCGCCGACATCCACGACGACACCGAGTCGCGACGCCCCGACGCCCGGGCGATCTCGATCGTCGCCGCAGACGACGAACGCGACGAAGCGCGTCGGGTGGCGATGACGGTTCGCGACATGGTGCAGCGGTACGGGCTCAAGCACGTCGCCGTGTTGGCCCGAACGAACGACCAGCTCGACCTGTTGGGGCGGGCGATCGCGAGCGCAGGCATGCCGACGGCGCGAGCGGTGGGCGCGAGCATCCTCGATCGCACGATCATGGAGGCATCGCGCACCCAGAACCGGGAGCAACTGGCCGCCTGGGCCGAGTCGGTCTGGACCTCCGACGAGGTGACCCCCATCCGCGCCCGCGTGGCCGAGGAGGTCGACCGCTTCCTCACGTCCAACGAGCCCGGCGGCTTTCGCACCTGGGTCGAACTACGCCAACCCTTCGACGACCTCGAACTCGACGATGACGGCGCCGTGGCGTTGCTCACGTTCCACGCCGCCAAGGGTCGCGAGTGGGATGCCGTCGTGGTCACCGGCGTGGAGGTCGGCCTTGTGCCGCACGGCTCGTCGTCGACGCCAGTTCAGCGCACCGAGGAGGCACGGCTGCTCTACGTCGCACTCACTCGCGCCGCGACCGAGCTCGTGATCACCTTCGCTGCACAACGACGCGACAGCACCGCCGGGGCGAGCCCGTGGCTCGAGGCGGTGGAGGCCACGATCGACCACCAGCGGCCGCAACCGCCTCCGGCCCTGCTGCGTCGTGCGGCGCGGCCGATCGATCCGCTCGACGCCCTTCGCTCGTGGCGAGATGGTGTGG